>NZ_LBMZ01000109.1:0-83027 GCF_001005525.1 Acinetobacter sp. AG1
GCTGTAACTGGTATTAGTGGTGGTATTACTGGCGGTGTCGGGAGCAATCCACTTGAGGCTGTGACTGGTATTATTGGTGGTATTACTGGTGGTATTACTGGCGGTGACCTCGCCAATAATCCAATTACAGGTGCAATCCAAACTGGTATCGATATTCTTCAGGGCGTAGAAAGCCTCAAAACAGAAATTATCAATACAGGAATTAATACTGTTGCAGATACAATTATCAGCGCCGTTCCTCAAGTTGAACACCCTGTTGGTGATCTAGCGGATTTAGGTACGCTTAGTTTCGAAACTTCACGAGATACAGTGAACGGAACACTTGAAGCGATTTCTGATTTATCTGGTGGTGATCTTAGTGGTGTACTTGAGTCTGCAACTGGCGTTGTAGGTACTCTAATCAATAACAGTTCAAGTGCAGCAGATATTCTTCAACATATTACAAATGATTTTGCTTTTGGTAATCCACTTGATATTGCCACTGGCGTTATTGATGGTATTACTGGAACTATATCAGGTAGCCCATTAGTATCTATTTCTGAAATTATCACCAATATAGGTAATGGATTTGATAGTGGTGATGTGATTTCAGGAATTGCTCAACCAATTCAAACGGGTATCACTAACGCTAATCTTGCCATAGATACACTTCAAGATAATCTCACAAATCTAGCAAGTGATAGTACCTTTGAAACTATCGACAGCTTGATTAACGTCAATTTAGGCGGTGGGGATTATCATATTAGTGGCAGCGTAGATAGTATCTTGAATGCAATTACTGGAACTGTTTCATCAACAATTGCTGTAGGTGAACCAAATCCAAATGGCGGATCAGTCACTGACCTCATCTCTCTTCCATCACAATTAACGAGTCTAACTGACAATTTATTCAGTTCAATCAATCATTTCTAAATAGACCAACTAAAAAGCCGCTGATTTCAGCGGCTTTTTACATTTATCATTTAATTCATATTCAATCATAAAATTCAGGCACAAAAAAACCGCAATTAAGCGGTTTCTTCTATTAAGTTGGTGCGCTCAGAGAGATTCGAACTCCCGACCCCTTAGTTCGTAGCCAAGTGCTCTATCCAGCTGAGCTATGAGCGCATTACTTATGTGCCTATTTAGGCCTGTGTTACTTTAAATCTTTACTTGGTGCGCTCAGAGAGATTCGAACTCCCGACCCCTTAGTTCGTAGCCAAGTGCTCTATCCAGCTGAGCTATGAGCGCTTTAAGTAAAGTGGCGGTGAGAGAGGGATTCGAACCCTCGGTACAGTTACCCGTACGCATCCTTAGCAGGGATGTGGTTTCAGCCACTCACCCATCTCACCGTAACACGAGCGCAATAATACAAACTAAAACCACATTACACAAGGGATGATCCTGTTTTTTTCTCTTTTTTTAAATCAATCAAATGTTTTTTAACCAATTCTTATATTTTTTCGGCATTTTTTAGCTCAACGCTTGTTAATATAGTGTTCTCTCCTTTATTCAGATTGGACAATAAACAGAATCTTGCAATCTTTGACGTGCAGTTAAAGTTTGAATGACTTATGCTAAACCGATCTGCCAGATGTGAAATGAAACGATATGACTACAAATTGGGTTGATCCCGAAGCAAAAGCAGAAGCGCAACGTTACGATAATCCTATTCCTAGCCGAACTCTTATTCTAACTACATTAGAACAATTAAAAACTGCACAGTCTCATGCAGAACTGGTTGACCACTTTAATATCCCAGATCAAAAAAGTATTGATGCATTGAATCATCGTTTAAGTGCAATGGTTCGCGACGGTCAGTTAATGAAAGATGGTTTTAAATACCAACCTGCAACCGATTTGCCAAGCCATGAAGCAACGGTTTATATCAACAGTAAAGGCTTAGGTACGGCCAATATCGCAGGTCAGGATGATGTATTGTTACCTGAACGTGAATTACGTCTAGTCTTTAATGGCGATCGCGTTAAAGTCCGCCAAACTTCTGTTGATCGTAAAGGTAAAGCCTGGGGCTTTATTACCGAAGTCGTACAACGTCGTGTCAAACAAATTATTGGTAAAGTCGCTGAACATGAAGGTGAATACTTTATTCAGCCAAGCAATCCAAATCAGCACCAACCAATTACCTTAGAAAAAGAATTGATTGAACATGCCAATGCCAAAGTTGGCGATATGCTACGAGTTGCGATTGATGATTACCCGACTCGTGAAGAATTAGCGACAGGTCATGTTGTACAGTCTATGGCGGACAAAGCTGACACTGAAATTATTATTCCACAAACCATTTTAGAATTTGGTTTGCCTTATGAATTTCCAGAAGCCGTCATTAAAGAAGCTGAAAGTTTTAAGGAACCTTCAGAACAAGATCGCAAAGGTCGTGTTGATTTACGCGATTTGCCATTAGTCACAATTGATGGTGAAGATGCACGAGATTTCGACGATGCCGTATTCGCAGAGAAACGCTCAGGTGGTGGTTACCGTGTTGTAGTGGCAATTGCAGACGTGAGCCATTATGTCCGTTTAGATTCGCCTTTAAATGAAGAAGCTGAAGAACGTGGTACATCGGTTTATTTCCCACACTTTGTTTTGCCAATGCTGCCAGAAGCATTGTCGAATGGATTGTGTTCTCTCAATCCACATGTTGACCGTCTGTGTATGGTCTGCGATTTAAAACTGTCACGTGCAGGTAAAGTCACAGATTATGAGTTCTACCCTGCGGTGATGCATTCCAAAGCACGTTTGACCTATAATCAGGTGGCTGCTTATTTTGATGGCGCAACCGATGCTATTCCGCAAGATAAAAGCGTTCATAAATCGTTAAATACCCTATTCCAGCTTTATCAGACACTAAAAGAGCTACGTGCCAAGCGTCATGCGATGGAATTTGAAACCATTGAAACCTATATGACCTTTGATGAGTTAGGTGGAATCAAGGAAATCTTGCCACGTACTCGTAATGATGCGCATAAACTGATTGAAGAATGCATGTTGTTGGCCAACGTTGCCGCAGCTGAATACTCATTAGAACATGATATTCCGATGTTGTATCGTGTACATGAAGCGCCAGAATTCTCACGTATTCAAAAAGTCCGTGATTTCGTCAAATTACTCGGTTTGCCATTCCCAGAGCAACCAACCCAAGCTGATTACCAAGCCGTGATTGAAGCGACCAAAGATCGTTTAGATGCGCCAAGTATTCATGCAGTGTTATTACGCTCAATGATGCAAGCCTATTATGGTGCGAATAATGCAGGACATTATGGTCTTGCTTATGAAGCTTATACGCATTTCACTTCACCAATTCGACGTTATCCAGATTTATTGTTACACCGTGCCATTAAAGCCTATCTCGATAAGAAAGTTTATCCATTGTCTGGTGCAGCTTTAGATGATGCAGGGGAGCATTTTTCACAAACTGAACGTCGAGCCGATGAAGCTTCACGCAGCGTCACAACATGGTTGAAATGCCATTATATGCAACAGCATTTAGGTGATGAGTTTGTTGGTATCATCAGTGCGGTGACTGAGTTTGGTCTATTCGTGACGCTGAAAGATCTCTATGTCGATGGTATGATTCATGTCAGTCAGCTCGGTGAAGACTTCTTCCTTTATGATCAAGCCAGCCAAAGTTTGATTGGTCAGAATCGTGGACAGTCATTTAGCCTCGGTGATGAAGTCAAAATTCAAGTGGCAGGCGTAAATCTGGAAGAACGTAAAATTGACTTCCAATTGGTTCAACAACTGACGCATTTGGGACGTACAATTCGTCAAAAAGCGCCAAGAACCAATACTTCAAATCGTGCTTCAACCACTGAAGAGGTTTTTGGCAAATCACAATCGACAACAGCTAAAGTCAGTGAAGATGGTGAAAAGCCTGTGCGTAAGAAAAAGGATAAGAGCAAATCAAGTTCTAATTCTTATACCAAAAAAACAGGTAAAAAATCTTCTGCGAAGCCTGAAAGCAAAGAAAAGCCAAAGAAGAAAGTGAAAAAGAAAAAGTCGAATGCCAAGACCAAGAGTGAATAACATTTAATTAGAGAGCTTCGGCTCTCTAATTTTTTGGTCTTGAAATATGTGCGTTAGCAATGAATAAAATTTATAGAACAACAAAATACTCATCTAATAAATAATCAATCAGCCTTGATTTATAGAGGCTTAAGCCCTACATCTATAACTATGTTTAAAGATGAATATGGCAAAAATACAATGACACTCCAACAAGCGACACTTCCCCTTCCTCAATTTGATCAAATTCAACTTGCCGATTTAAAACAACAGATTGAACAAACGATTCAAAACGGTCAAAACTTCTTAAATCAACTCAGTGAAGTTCCGCAAAGTCCTGAAGCACAATTGGCAATCTTGGCAGAAGTTGATCAACTTGAAAATAACATGAGTGAGTCATGGGGCATTTTGTCGCATCTAAATGCGGTCATGAACAATGCCGAAACCCGTGAAGTGTATCAAGCCCTGTTACCAAGTTTAAGTGAATACTATACGCAGCTTGGACAACACACGGCGCTGTATCAAACCTATCAACAGATTCATGACAGTACAGTATTACAAACGCTGAGCGAGGCACAACGAAGTGCTATTAAACTGGCTTTACGTGACTTTAAACTGTCTGGCGTTGCACTCGAAGGTGAAGCCAAAAAACGTTATGCGGAAATTTCAGCACGATTATCCCAATTGTCTTCGGACTTCTCAAACCATGTACTCGATGCTACCCAAGCCTATTTTAAACCTTTGGCAGAAGCCCAACTCAAAGGCTTACCACAAAGCAGTGTTGAACTGTTAAAACAATACGGACAACAACGCGAGCTTGAACAGGCTGTTGCCACACTCGACTTCCCTGCTTATTTTGCGATTATGACCTATGCCGATGATCGTGAGTTAAGGCAAGAGCTGTATAAGGCCTATGTCACGCGCGCTTCAGAACAATCTGACAAAACTGAATTTGATAACACACCAGTGATGGAGGAAATCCTGAACTTACGTCAAGAAATGGCGCAACTGCTTGGCTTCAATAATTTCGCTGAATATTCACTTGCCAGCAAAATGGCGCCTGATGTTGAAACTGTTCATCAATTCTTAGTAGATTTGGCAGAGCATGCGCGAACGCCAGCACTTGCTGAAATTGCTGAACTAAAAAGCATTGCACAACAAGATGGAATTGAAGAACTCAAACCTTGGGATGCGACTTACTATTCTGAAAAATTGAAACAACAACAGTTCAACCTTTCTCAAGAAGCGCTTAAACCGTATTTCCCTGCGCCAAAAGTGGTGGATGGTTTATTCCAGATCGTACAACGTCTTTACGGTATTCAAATCATCGAACGCCAAGCCCCTGTTTGGCAAAATGATGTACGTTATTTTGAAATTGAAGATCAAGGTCAAGTGGTCGGCGGTTTCTACTTTGATTTATATGCTCGGAACGGCAAACGCGGTGGCGCGTGGATGAGTGGTTTCCGTTCTCGTGTGCAAACGGACAATGGTCTACAGAAACCAATTTGCTATATGGTATGTAACTTTACCCCACCGATTGGCGATCAACCTGCACTATTGACTCACGATGAAGTCATTACCTTGTTCCATGAATTTGGACATGGCTTACATCATATGCTCACCGAAGTGGATAACATCTCGATTGCAGGGACTCACGGCGTAGCATGGGATGCTGTAGAGTTACCAAGCCAGTTTATGGAATTCTGGGCATGGGACAATGAAAGTTTAGATGTACTCAGTGAACACACCGAAACTAAGCAAACTTTGCCACAAGAATTGCTGTCTGCGTTACTCAATGCGCGTTTCTTCCAATCGGGAATGCAAACATTACGTCAGATTGAATTTGCATTGTTCGACCTAAACATTCACCGTCAGGCACCTGCCTTAAACAGTCAACAAATCCAAGCGACATTGGACGATATTCGCGATAAATTTGCCGTGGTTCCTGCGGTACCTTATAACCGTTTTCAACATAGTTTCAGCCATATTTTTGCAGGCGGTTATGCGGCAGGTTATTACTCTTATAAATGGGCAGAAGTTTTAGCCAGTGATGCCTTCGATCGCTTCGAAAGTGAAGGTATTTTTAACACTGAGACAGGCAAAGAGTTTAGAAAGTTTATTCTAGCAGTTGGCGGAAAAGATACGGCACTTGATGCGTTTCGCAATTTCCGAAAAAGAGAACCAAAAATAGATGCATTATTACGCCATCAAGGTTGGACGAACACCAATAAAACCGCTTAAACTACGTCATTATTGTTCACAGGGTGTAATTAACTGACATGAAAAGACAGTTCATCGCGGGTGCAAAATGCCCTAAATGTGGCGCGTTAGATCGTGTGGTTAAGATCATCACTGTGGATGACGAGTGGATTGAATGTATCGAATGTGCTTATAGCGAAAAACGCCCGACCCACGTGGAAGAGCAACAACCCGCTGAGCCAGATGAAATTGGGGTGATACAATTCAAACCTCGTCATTTTGACTAGAAGGTTAAAAATGATGTCCACATACCAAACTCAAAATTCCAAATTATTATGGATGATAATTGGTGGAATTAGCGTTGTTGTGGTTTTGTTTCTTGCAATTCAATGGTTTTTATCACAAAAAGATCAGCAATCGACAACCACAGCTACACAACCAATTGCCGAAAAAACAATTATATCCAAGGCAGAAACAACTGTTAGTCCAGATATAAATACGGCGAGCAGTGAAGTTGCTGCACCAATACAATTAGTTGAAGAGTCAATTGTCAAATCACCACTTCCGAGCAATGACAGTTTAGCCAAAGAAGAGATTGCAAAACTAGATGATATTCATCAGCAACTGCAAGACCAACAGCGTGACTTGAAACAACAAAATAACGATGTTGATACTTTACTTAAGCTCAAAGAAGATCAAATTAAACTTTTGGAGGCTCAAATCTCCACACAACATAAATCTTAAAACAACAAAAGCTTTAATCCGATTTAAAGCTTTTTACTCATTTAAATATCAATCTCATATTTCTAATCGCGATTTTTTATACAGATCCTCATAAGTTTGTATTCACACTGATTGCGGTATGATGGATATAAGTCACTCAACAAATCTAAAATCCAGTTTAAAAGCACATTTCTTTCATCGTTTGACAAGCATAGAATAACTTTAGTCTCAAAGTTTCGTGTCTAATATGAATTCACTTCAAACTAATCGCAATCTTTTACTTGCGATTGGTTGCTTGACAACCTCTGCCCTTCTTTTTTCGATCATGGGTATCTGTATTCGTTATGCATCACATACGGTTGATAACTATACAATTGTTTTTTTCCGCAACGTGATTGGACTCATCCTATTTCTGCCTTTTATTTTTAAACAAGGCATTAGCTTTGTAAAAACAGAAAAACTATGGATGCATACTTGGCGTAGTATTGTTGGACTTGCAGCTATGTATGGTTTCTTTTACGCAATTGCGCATTTAAAGCTATCAAATGCAATGGTATTTACCTACTCTTCCCCAATTTTTATTCCAGTTATTGCATGGTTATTTCTAAAAGAAAAAATCACCATTGCTATGCTTTGTGCAGCAGTTTTAGGATTTATTGGCGTATTTTGCGTTGCTAAACCCGATCAAGGTCTACTGAACTGGATTTCGGTGATTGGTATCGCCTCTAGCTTACTTGCATCAATGGCTTTTGTAACCGTTCGAGCATTAACTCAAACTGAACCACCTGAACGCATCGTATTTTATTTCTGCTTGATAGGATCAGCACTTTCTGTGATTCCAATGTTTTGGATATGGCGAACCTACCATGTAAAAGAATTATTATTTTTGATTGGCGCAGGGATACTTGCTAATGTCAGCCAAATTTTTATGTCTCATGCTTATCGACTTGCGCCAGCAGGACAAATTGCACCTGTGAATTATATGGCAATTATTTTTGCAGGTGTATGGGGCTTCTTACTTTGGGATGAAGTACCTGATTTATACAGCGTGATTGGATTTTGTATTATTTTGCTGGCAATTTTATTATGTAGTCCATTGACTCAACGTCAAAAGAAAATGATTCAACGCTAAAATATTTGATCTTTAAAAATAACTTATCAACATTGATGATGTCCAAAGCATTTTAAATCTTAAAAAATAAAAAAAGCACCCGAAGGTGCTTTTTTTATTTCAACACTTAGTGTTTATACCAACCAAACATTTGGAAGATATATGGTGCATAGGTCACCAATACTAAAGATGAGAACAATACGATAATCGGTAATAACCAACGCTCATAACGATAATAGAAACTTGTGTATTTCTCTTTCGCTTCCTTATCAGCAGCCGATACTTCTTCATCCCCGACAGAGAGTCGCGTCAACAAATGGTTTAATGCCACAGGTGGTGTTACATAACCAAATTCGAATGCAACCAATACAATCATCCAGAAGTGAATCGGATGAATACCGTTCTCATAAGCGACTGGCGCTACTGTCGCAGCAACTAAGATTACAGCACCGAATGGATCGGTAGTCATACCAATAATTGCAAGTAACATTGCAATAAAGGCAAGAGAAATGTAGATATTACCCAAGTGTGTTGGTAATAACTCAACCACTTCAGCACGCTCGATTAAACCACCAACGCTCGCAGATAATGCCATCAGTAGAATCAACGCACCGATATGACCAACTGTTTCTGAAGTTGCAAAACGTAATGCACCACCAAAACCAAAACTCTTACCACCATGAGGATCATGGCTTTTTAAGAAGTCTGATTTCTGCTCATGTTCACGAACTAATGCTTCATGCTTTGCATCAACGACTGGAGCTGGTGCAAGTTTTGCTGCAAACAATTTGTCAAACAAAATCATTGCAATCAACACCAATGGTAAAATCATTGGCGCTGTGAATTCATTGATTGATGTATCTAACGCAAGTTTATAGAACATCACAACTGCAAAACCAATGATTACATAAGGAATCACAGGTACACATGCACGTAACATTCCAGGTACAGCAACTTTTGGTGAATTTACACGGAATTTTTCTTCAGCAAGAATCAATGAAACGCCAAGGAAAATAAATGCAGTTAACCAGAAAACATAGATACCATGATCAAATAACTCTGTAGACGTTACATGACGGCTATCCAGCATTGAAATCAAGATAACCAATAAGCATGGACGAATAACCACACCTAACGAACCTGACATTGCTGATACAGCTAAGGCATATTGACGGCGCGCACCAGAATTCCAAACTTCTTTATAAATGATCGCGCCCGCTGCAATAACGAAGATACCAGAAGCACCTGTGTATGCTGTTGGAATCGCTGCTGCAATCAAAATCAACCAAGTTAAAGTTTCAGGTGCAAGATTCCACGGACGTAAGATATTTAAGAATAAATCCATAACACGTGTTTGAGTGAGCAACATACCCGCCCAAATAAACAATGCAAGATTTAAGAAAATACCAGAGAATTCAATCAAAATTCCTAAATAGATCCCTTGCCCCATTGGATAGTCCATGAAGAAGGTAAACACAATACCTGTTACCAAGGACATAAAGGCATAAAGCGGAACGCTTAATAATGCTAGGCCAAAGTTACCTTTAGGCTGTGCAGTTTTAGGAATAAAGATAAATTGGAAAACACTGATAATCGTAAGTGATACGAATAAGGCTATCCACAACCAATATAAAACGGCTGTCTTTCCAGCGACTTCAACACCTGAGTTCAATACAGAATGGTACTGACTAACAACTGAATAGCTGAGTAATGCATTACCAGCCACCATTAGCGCTGAATAAACGCGATAGTCGATTTTACTCTTTGGCGCACGTAGACCAATATGGTGATAACGAAGCGAAGCAGTAATAGAAGCAAACAAAACCATTACAAGTAATAGAACAGTTTGGTTCTCAGAACCTAGCTTAAAGATACCAAAGAAGGTTGTTTCAACTTTACGATAAGTACGAATACTTGGATGAGCTTCCAAGTGCTTCATTGCTTTATCATAGAACTGATATTTTTCATCACATTGCTGTTGAGCAGCTAGTAATGAAGCACGTACATCTGATTCAGAAGCTGCACCAAACATGCTTGCAAATTCATCAGCAGCATTCGCTTTCATCTGCTCTTGAACTTGCGCTTCAATATTAGGATGTCGATCACAAGATGGTTTTTCAGGTTCAGCTCGTAAAAACGAATACTGCATCCCAGTTGTTTGATCACCGTAAAGACGCTCCCCCATACGGAGCATTTGACCGTGAATCATCTCGCCAGTACCAATAAGCAAAGTCATTAGCAACAAAGCAAGAATGATGAATGTTGATATCCAATCATTCCAGATATAGCCTAATCGGGCTAACCCAGACATTTTCTCTTGATCATTTTGCATGTCTATTCCAGTTTATTGTTATCAACACCCATCCAAAGATGTTGAATCATGCGATGTCCATGGTTGATAGATAAGTGAATTTACCCTCTTCGTAACCAATCCCTTTTAAACCGCCTAAATTTGCAGCAATCTTTTCCAAAAAAGAATGACTACAATCACTTTTTTGTTGGTTTTTTTTATCAACTTATATGTTCTCTCTCTATCCTTCTTAATAATAAATAACCTAACCCACAGAACAAACCACCAATCGCACCAATCAAATGAGCTTCTGTCAGAACAGGACTACCAATTAACTGTGCAGTACCTGTCTGACCAAAAGTATTTTCCCATATTAATTTTGCTGCGATCAGCAACAAGACCAACAAGGCAAATTTTCTTTCTTTAGGATATTTCAGATACACGAGACCAACAGCAACATATAATCCATGCAGCACGCCAGAAAGACCAGCATAGGCATCGATATAAGGTAAGTAGAAATAAAAGATAAGACTAATAAACGGAGGAAGGATTAACAGCAGAACACATAAGTGCCAATTACGAGCATGAGGAAAAATAAAAGGTAAACATGCGAATGCCAACATATTTAAGAAAAAATGCATCCATCCAACATGAACCCAATGTGCCGTCCATAAACGCCAAAATTCAGCGAGTAAACTAGGTTTCCAATAAATGAAGTGATCTGCAAATACTTGCAAGCACGCTGATATAGAAACACATACAGCGATTAAAATAACTTTCGGTATCCATACGTGATCTTTCATCCATTACCACCCCATGAAAAAACTGACCTTTTACCAGTTTAAATGTTTCACGTGTAAAAGGTCGTTTAATTCAAGTTTACTCTGCAGGTGTTCCTTCTGCTGGTGCTGATGCACCATCTCCACCGTCAAATAATGCATCCAATTCAGATGAACTTTCTTTCTTATCATCCCAGAAAGAAGTCAAACCTTCATCACCAGAGCGTACGCCTGTATTCTCCGTCCAGTAACGATCAGCTATACCGCGGACCATCAAACCAGCCATCTTATCGATCAATCTAAATTGAGGATTTGCTGGTTTGTCTTCACCTGTTGCAGCAGCATAAGAACGGAAAGCATCACGCAGTTTGGCATCATCACCACTTGCTTGTGCAGCGACTGCATATAATGCATGTGATAAACGAACACCTTTTTTCTCACCAATTTGCATTGATTCTTTCATGGTTGCATAAGGTTCAGGTTTACCGTCACCAGCACCTGGTAATAAAGTCCAAATCACTGCTCGCGTCGCCATCGGCGCGCCCCAGAATTTTTCATTATCCAAACAGGTCATGCCACGCTCAACAATACCCGCAATATCTTTCGGGACATTAATCGCGCCACCAGAGTTAATATCATTGGTCATTGCTTGCAGACCACTTACCATCCCTAAAAGGTAAACTGTCTGATCTAAATCATTGCGCATTGTTGGGCATGAATCACCCAATTTATATTTATATTTTGATTCCCAACGATTAGCAAAAAGTTGATAACCTGCATATTGACGTTCAGCAGCAATCCCCGCCCAACGTTTTTGTTCAATACGAGCGTCTTGAGCTTCAGAAACTTGACCTGCTTTCGAAGCACGCAAATAGCGGAGTTCTGCCTCTAAGGCTTTATTTTCAGCACAAATACCTGCTGAGGTATACAATAACACCGCCATACGTGTTGGATCAGCACCCATATCTTTGGTTGACATCACCGCAGGGGTTAAGGCATTACCTGAATTACACACCATTTCGGCGTCATCCATCGCCAAAATTGGTGGAACAATATGATTTTCACTAAAACTTAATGCGACATTAGCCCCTGTTTTAATGATTTGTGAACACCCTGATAATATTGATGTTGTGAGTAACGCAACCGCCACACCCTGTCCCATTTTCTGGAATTTAGACATTCTTCCTGTCCTCTAATTAATTTGTTTTTCCTTTTAGATGTACCTTATCAGATGCAATACTTGAATTAAAGAGTAATTGCTCTAATTTAACATGTGCATTTTGACACAATTCACAGATAGGTGAATTGACAGAGAGTTGAAAATACAAAAATTTTAGGCAAAAAAAAGTAGCATTGCGACGGTTCAGCACATGCTACTTATTAACTGGTAAAAACGTGAAACTCTTTATCTTTTAGTTTTGTTGAAAGTAATCCTTTAGTAATGTTCCAGCTCTTCCTACAACAATCGCCATAACGATTGCAATTACTAGAAACATCCACATTGAAATCTCCATAGAGACCTCCTACAACATTGCGTATCTACTTTTGATAGATACTAGATTGGCGTTCGTCATCAGTATTCACGGGAGTATGATATATTGATGACACTTTCAATCTCTTTCTCTTGGTCACAACAACTTTTGATTGATGCGATTCAAGAAGTTCCCTGAGTAAAGTTCCTGCTCTTCCTATAACAATTGCAAAAACAATTGCAATCACCAGAAACGACCATGTTGGAATTTCCATCACTTTGGACCTCCACCACACTTTACGTTGGTGTTTGTACTTTAACGAAAATGAATACAAGTTGATGGTCAGATTGTCTGACAATTCAGATTTTCACAAAATTTTAGAGTATTTAATCTAACAATTTAAATGAATGCAAAGCAAAAACAACATAAATAATTGAAAATAAACATATAATTAATTATATACAGTCGTAGAATTGTCCAACAATTAAAGCATTTTTATTAATAATTTTAAGTTTTTCCACTGCGAAATTGACAATTGATCCCACCAAATCGTTAAAGGTTGGTACTGAGTATCAGAAAAATAGATCGTAATATAAGCTTGGTGATCAATAATTTTAGTGATTGTTCGACCTTGGATTGCGATAGAAGTATCCATAAACTCAAATGACCAATGCTGATGATCCAAATACTCAAAACGCTTTATTGAAGGATGCCGTAACAACAGAAACCAAAATAAAACCATGACAACAAGGCTAAGCAGCCAAAATGAAAGAGCTAGCAATTGGTAGGCTAAAATTAGAACAGTGACAAAAACTAAAAGTTGCAATACAAAGGAAAATCGACTGTATTGCAACTCAAAAACACGATTAGCCGTGTACATAATGTTTTAATTTTCGAATAAAATCTTTTAACTCAACGCGAGGCGGCTCACCAACTTCCATAAACCAATCCAACAAGTCTGGATCTTCTTGATCAACCAACTCTGCAAATAGCGCCTTTTCATCAGCATCGGCGGTTAAATAATAGTTTTTAACATAAGGATCGAAATACACATCAATTTCTTTTAAACCACGACGTGCGCGATAAACGACCTTACGTTCTTCCAAACTTATTTCATCAGACATTATTTGTTCCACTATGCAACAATTTTATAGTGATAGTGTACCCGATCCCCCATTAACTTCGCAGCGTTTTTTCTCAAGTGACCAAATACATCAATCAAATTGAGCATTGATCACATTGTTCACTATTTTCAATTTCTTGTATCGTGATGATGATCGTTTACATCCAATGACTAGGGAAAAAATAACAAATGCAATCAGGTGCAATTCGTCCAATTCCAAATATGCTCCCACGTAAGCTATTTACTTCTGATCATGAAGCATTTCGTGAAACTGTACGTAAATTTTATGAAAAAGAAGTTGTGCCAAATATTGAAAAATATGAGAAACAACAACATGTTGACCGTGACTTATGGAACAAAGCAGGTGAACTAGGTTTACTCTGTACCACAATGCCAGAACAATATGGTGGCTCTGGGGTTGATCGTTTGTACAGTATGATTCTCATTGAAGAACAAGCTTATGCAATGGACTCAAGTACAGGTTTCTCATTACACTCAGACATCGTTGCCAATTATGTCAATAACTTTGGTAATGAAGAACAGAAACAACATTGGTTGCCAAAAATGGCAACAGGTGAAACAGTTACAGCGATTGCAATGACTGAACCGGGTACAGGTTCGGATCTTCAAGCAGTTCGTACTACTGCTGTACTTGATGGCGATGAGTATGTCATTAATGGTTCAAAAATCTTCATTACCAATGGCTACCTTTGTGACATGGCAATCGTCGTCTGTAAAACAGGCAACAATGAAAAAGGCTCAGCAAATTTATCATTAATCATCGTTGAAGCTGATCGTGCTGGTTTTAGTAAAGGTAAACCTTTAAATAAAATCGGAATGAAAGGACAAGATACTTGCGAATTGTTCTTTGACAATGTGCGCGTACCTAAGGAAAACCTACTTGGTATGGAAGGTATGGGCTTCATCATGTTGATGAAAGAATTGGCATGGGAACGTATGTTGGTTGCGATTATTTGCCAAGCAGGTGCAGAAGCAGCATTTGCACATACTGTTCAATACACCAAAGATCGTAAAGCATTTGGCAAAGCGATTAGTACATTCCAAAATACGCGCTTTAAATTAGCTGAACTACGTACTGAAATTGATTTCTGCCGTACTTATTTAGATCGTTGTATGGAATTACAACTTGAAGAAAGCTTAGGCGTAGATGCCGCAGCGGCAGCTAAATACAAAATTTCAGATATGTTCTCAAAAGTTGTGGATGATTGCTTACAGTTACATGGTGGCTATGGCTATATGTTGGAATATCCAATTGCACGTGCCTACATCGATAACCGTGCTAACCGTATTTATGCGGGAACAAACGAAATTATGAAAGAATTAATTTCTCGTACACTTTAAACATAAATTGGAAAGTTAAAGGGATCACGTTTAATTACACGATTCCTTTTTTATTTATTTAGTTTCAGGTTTTTCAGTTGTTTGAGCTGGCGTAGGCGTTGGATTCATTCGTGCCATTAGTTGCTTTACCGTTGGATTATCAATATGTTGCTGCATAGTGACATTTAAAGCAGTGCGTGCATTTTGCGTAGTAAAATGTGCAACTTCACTTCCTATCTCACTGGCTTTTTTAGCCCACGCTTTCCCTTCTGTAGATTGATAAAAGGTTAATGCAGCTTGCAGTTCCTTTTGACTGAATGTTTCAACATAGCGTTGAATAATGAATTGCTTACGCTGTTCACTGTTTAAATTTTTAATCAAATCTACGTAAAAATTTTCAGGTATATCTTTAGGCAAACGCATTCGGATTTGCTCTAAAATCATTTTATCGGTGTTTTGTAAACCTTGTTCGGTTCCATCTACAGATACCAATTTTTGAGCAATAACTTCTTTCTGTTTTACATCATCAGCAAAAACAAATGTACTGAATAATAATGTCCCCAAGATTAATAGCTTTTTCACTCAGTCATCCCTGTTTTAAATGTTATTGCGCTCAATATACGCGATATTTTTTATATTTAAATAGCCACTCAAATAAAAAACCCTATGCAACTGCATAGGGTTCCAAAACATTCAAGCAAAAAATTATGATACTAATTTTGGCTTACGATTTGTTTGATCGCCACGCTTATGGAATTCTAAAACCCCATCATTAAACTTAGCATCTTTCAGTTCTTTACGATCAGCTAGGTAATTATTGGTGATCTTCCACGGTGCTTGTTTACCTTGCTTAGGCATTACATCAGCTGCACGTGCGATATAACCAGAAGACATTTTACCCATGATCGTATCATTTTCACGCTGTAAAGGATCAGCGTGCGCAATCACTTCATCAAAACCATTTTTATCCATATGATTGATTAAGCGACAGATATAATCAGCTGCAATATCAACCTTTAATGTCCATGAAGCATTGATATAACCAATGATCATCGCCATGTTAGGGACATCACTCACCATCACGCCTTGATACAGCATATGTTGAGATGTGTTCATTGGCTTACCATCAATTGAACCTTGCACCCCACCTAGAATCTGAATTTCTAAACCAGTTGCCGAGATCACAATATCCGCTTCTAAATGTTTTCCAGATTTTAATTGGATACCATTTGCAGTGAATTTTTCAATTTGATCTGTCTCAACACTTGCTTTGCCTTCACGTAAAGATTTGAATAAATCACCATCTGGCACAACACATAAACGTTGATCCCATGGATTATAGCTTGGTGTAAAGTGTTTCATATCAACTTTACCTTTCAACTGCAACTCAATACCTTTCAACAATAAACGACGCACAGTTTTCGGATATTTTTGCGCTAATGCATAAATACCACGTTGCATACCAATATTACGTGCGCGAGTAAATTTATACGCCGTTTCCTCAGACATAAATTTACGTGTTTTCTCATAAATAAAGTCAATTGAAGGAATCGTTGCAATATAAGTTGGTGAACGCTGTAACATTGTGACATGCCCTGCTCCACCTTTCACCATTGAAGGTACAAGTGTAATTGCAGTTGCACCACTACCAATGATGACCACTTTTTTACCAGTGTAATCTAAATTTTCTGGCCAATGTTGTGGATGAATAAACTGACCTTTGAAATCCTCTTGTTTCGGAAATTTAGGTGCATAACCTTGATCATAGTTATAGTAACCAGTACAACCCATGACAAAGTTTGCAGACCAAGTTTGTTTTTTCTTGTTGTTATCTTCGATCTCAACTGACCATTTTTTCTTTGCAGAATCATAGTTTGCTGAAAGAACACGATGACCAAAGTGAATTTTATCTTTTAACTGATTTTCACTGATCACATCGCTTAAATAACCCTTGATTTCAGCACCACTAGCCAACACTTTGTCTTTTGCCCATGGCTTGAAGTTAAAACCAAAAGTTGACATGTCCGAATCAGAACGAATACCAGGGTAACGGAATAAATCCCAAGTTCCACCGAAACTTTCACGACGTTCTAAAATTTCGAATTTACGTTGTGGACAGTTCTTAGAGAGATGCACAGCTAACCCAATTCCAGAGATACCTGCACCAATAATTAATACATCAACTTGCTTTTCCATTTTTTTTATACCCTGTGTAAATCATGTCTTTATTAAAGCACAAATTTGACAATACACAATGTCAAGTTTAGTCATTCATCGGTTTTTTTATATCAGTTCGGGACATTTTGATAAAAATTCGCTGTCAAAAATGTTGAGATTTTTGCTTGGATTTGTTTAATTAAAGGTTCTAGATAACAGGATAAGATGGCAATAATTAGACTCTTGCGCTTATCTAAATCACTTGAAAGACAATATTTAAAGAATAATATTAAGACGGAACAAAAATATTAAAAACCGCTCGTATATTCTAAACACTCGAATGGTTTTAGATTAAATATTTGTACACCAAATAAAAGCTATAATTATTTTTTCTTAAGGGAGTTTGCTTTATCTTCCCAACGTTTTGCGATATCTAAATTTTTTTCAACGCCTATTCCATATTGATACATAAACTCAATTTCTCTCATAGCTTCTTTACTTCCTTGAGCAGCAGATTTCTGAAGTAAATCTAATGACTGATCAATATTTTTTATAACCCCTTCACCATTACGATATAGCCTAGCTAAACCAACCATAGAATCACTGTGATTAAGATCCGCCCCTTTTGCAAACCAAATAAAAGCTTTTTTATAATGATCTTTGGCATCAATTGGATCTGTATCTTCAACTAAACCTGCATATGTTGCATATCCATCACCCAGCCAATACATAGCATTCACATTCCCATTTTCAGCAGACTTCATAGCCCAACTTTCCGCTTGAGCTTCATCTTCCTCAACCCCATAACCATGGATATAAACATCTGCTAATTCTAATTGCGCTGATGAATCGCCATTTTTAGCTTTTGTTAATAGTTCATTTGAGAAAGTTGGATTAGCAAATGTTTGCATAGTGAGGATTAGTCCTAAAACAATAAATGTAAGTTTGAAAATTTTCATTTCAGCCTTTAAATTAAGGTTATATTTGGTTCTTTAATGTTTTAATAATACTTTATAAATATGAAAATAATGAGACTATCTAAGATAGTTAGGATTATTCAAAACTAAATTAATAACTTCATTAATCTATAAAGCTTCTACCTCTACGCTAAACAATAAAAAAGGTCGGTTATTACACCGACCTTTTTTGGAACAACTGACTGTTCTACACGTAGAAGTATTATTTTACTTCACGGTCAACGAGTTCAACGTAAGCCATCGGTGCAGCATCACCTGCACGGAAGCCCGCTTTAAGAACACGAAGATAACCGCCGTTACGTTCTTTGTAACGAGGGCCAAGAACGGTAAATAATTTACCAACAGTTGCTGCTGAACGAGTACGAGCAAACGCTAAACGACGGTTTGCAACAGTATCGTTTTTAGCCAAAGTGATTAAAGGCTCAGCAACACGACGAAGTTCTTTCGCCTTAGGCAAAGTTGTCTTAATTAACTCGTGCTCTACTAAAGCATTTGTTAAGTTTTGAAACAACGCCTTACGGTGGCTGCTTGTACGGCCTAATTTCACACCACTATTACGATGACGCATGGTGATAGTCCTACTTAATTAACGGCTACGATAGGCAAATCGGTCATCCATACGGAGACTAGCTGGTGGCCAGTTCTCTAAACGCATGCCGAGTTGTAAACCTTTCGATGCCAAAACATCTTTGATCTCTGTTAACGATTTTTTACCTAAGTTAGGAGTTTTTAACAACTCAACTTCAGTACGTTGAACAAGATCACCAATGTAGTAAATATTTTCTGCCTTCAAACAGTTAGCAGAACGAACAGTAAGCTCGAGATCATCTACTGGACGAAGCAAAATTGGGTCAACTTCTTCGCGAGGTTCTTGAGCAACAGGAGTTTGATCTTTCTGAAGATCAACAAAAATTGCAATTTGTTGTTGCAAGATTGTTGCCGCTTTGCGGATAGCTTCTTCTGGATCAACAGTTCCGTTAGTCTCAAGATCGATCACTAACTTATCAAGATCGGTACGTTGTTCTACACGAGCATTTTCTACTGTGTAAGAAACGCGCTTGATTGGGCTATAAGAAGCATCTAACTGTAAGCGACCTACTGGACGTGTTTCACCTTCTGGGAAACGAGAGTCAGATGTCTCATAACCACGACCCTGAGCTACTTTAAGGCGCATTTTCAATGAACCAGAAGAACTCAAAGTACCGATTAGATGATCAGGGTTAACCACTTCAACATTATGAGGTAAACGAAGGTCAGCTGCTGTTACGTCACCTGCACCTTGCTTCTCTAATGTTAAATATGCTTCATTTTGATCGAACAGCTTAATAGACAATCCTTTTAGGTTCAGCAAGAGCTCGACGATGTCCTGCTGCAAGCCTTCTAAAGTACTGTACTCGTGCTCGACGCCTTCTATCTCAACTTCAACCACAGCAGCGCCAGGTAAAGAAGACAATAGAATGCGACGTAAAGCATTACCTAGAGTATGGCCAAAACCACGCTCTAAAGGCTCAAGAATCACTTTTGCCGAGGTCCCGCTCACCGCTTCGACCTTGATCGCTTGCGGAGTTAGAAACTCGTTTGCAGTACGCGTCATTTATTGCTACCTCAAGGATTATTTAGAATACAATTCTACAATCAAGCTTTCGTTGATTTCAGCAGGTAAATCAGAGCGATCTGGTGCAGCTTTAAACGTACCTTCCAACTTAGAATGATCAACTTCCATCCAAGCAGGGATACCACGTTGAGCAGCTAATTCAATAGCGTTTTTGATACGCAATTGTTGTTTAGCACCTTCATGCACTGCAATTACATCACCCGCTTTTACTTGAATAGACGCAATGTTTACACGACGACCATTTAAAGTAATAGAACGGTGAGATACTAACTGACGAGCTTCTGAACGTGTAGAACCAAAACCCATGCGATAAACTACGTTATCAAGACGGCTTTCAAGCAATTTCAACAAGTTTTCACCAGTTGCGCCTTTAACACGAGCTGCTTCTTTATAGTAGTTACTAAATTGACGCTCTAACACACCGTACATACGACGTACTTTTTGTTTTTCACGTAATTGTAGTGAATACTCAGATTGCTTACCACCACGAGCCTGACCATGTTGACCAGGTGCTTTATTGTGTTTTTTGGTTTTTACATCAAACGGTTTAACGCCTGATTTAAGTTGCAGGTCTGTCCCTTCGCGGCGAGAGAGTTTGCATTTTGGACCAATATAACGAGCCATGAATGTTTCTCCTTACACGCGACGTTTTTTAGGTGGACGGCAACCGTTGTGAGGAATTGGAGTCACATCGGTAATGCTGTTAATCTTATAACCCACTGCGCCTAATGCACGAACCGCAGACTCACGACCTGGACCAGGACCTTTTACAAGGACGTCTAGGTTTTTCAAACCGTAATCCAAAGCTGCTTTACCAGCAACTTCAGCAGCTACCTGAGCAGCGAACGGAGTTGATTTACGTGAACCACGGAAGCCTTGTCCACCTGAGGTAGCCCAAGCCAATGCATTACCTTGACGATCGGTAATCGTTACAATGGTGTTATTAAAAGACGCGTGAATGTGTGCAACACCTTCAGAGACGGTACGAGTGACCTTCTTGCGTGTGCGAGTATCTTTAGCCATCTTTTAGCTTCCAGAAATCTTACTTTTTAATCGGTTTGCGCGGACCTTTACGGGTACGTGCGTTAGTTTTGGTGCGTTGTCCACGAACAGGCAAGCTGCGACGATGACGAAGACCGCGGTAGCAGCCTAAATCCATTAAACGTTTAATGTTCATGGAAATTTCGCGACGTAAATCACCTTCGGTCGGAACCTTAGCAACTTCTGCACGAATCGCATCAAGCTGAGCATCATCTAATTCACGGATTTTTGTAGTTTCAGTGATACCTACAGTCGCTAAGATGTTCTTAGCAGTGTGGCGACCGATACCAAAAATATACGTGAGAGAGATAACAGCATGCTTGTTATCCGGAATGTTTACACCGGCAATACGAGCCATTCAATTTTCTCCAAAAAGGCAGTCAAGATAATCAACCGCCCCACAAAAATCTTGAGGGGCGGATAATAACCTAATTAGCCTACTGAAATCAACAGGTCTTAATTAAATTAACCTTGACGCTGCTTATGACGAGGTTCTGCGCTACAAATCACGCGAATAACCCCATTACGACGGATAACTTTGCAGCTACCACAAATTTTCTTTACAGAAGCTTGTACTTTCATGATGAAACCTCTAAGTGCGCTTATCCCTTAGGATGAGCAGTCGTTTTTCTCATTAACGTTTGATTATCATATTGATGCGAAGTAAGGTGCGCTTGAAGTTGCGCCATAAAGTCCATTACTACTACAACTACAATCAGTAAAGATGTTCCACCCAAATGGAATGGAATACTAAACGAACTTTGTAGCACCATAGGCATTAAACACACTACAGTAATGTAAATTGCACCAATAAAAGTCAAACGGTTAAGAATATGATCTAAATAACGAGCCGTTTGCTCACCTGGGCGGATACCAGGCACATATGCTCCGCTGCGTTTTAAGTTCTCTGCAACTTCTTTCGGGCTAAATACTAGCGCTGTATAGAAATAACAGAAGAAAATAATTAACGCACCAAACAGCATTAAATACAACGGCTGTCCAGGCGATAACACCAATGCCAGATCTTGTAGACTACGCTTCACAATCCCTGCATTTGGATCAGCACTACCTAACCATTGCCCCAAACTCGCTGGAAATAATAACAATGAGCTTGCAAAAATCGCTGGAATCACACCTGCCATATTTATTTTTAATGGCAAATGCGTCTGCTGTGCAGTAAAAACACGACGACCTTGTTGCTTTTGTGCATAGTTCACTGGAATACGACGTTGTGCTTTTTCAATAAACACAATCGCAGCTAAAACGGCTAATGAGAGTAAGCCAAATACAGCTAAACCAATTAAACTACCTTGACCATTATCTACAGACGTAAACGACTGTATTACAAGATTTGGCAAACCTGCCACAATACCTGCAAAAATGATCATCGAGATACCATTACCAACACCACGTTCGGTAATTTGCTCTCCTAACCACATCAGAAACATTGTTCCCGCAACTAACGAAGTAACTGCAGGAACATAGAATGCTAAGCCTGATGTCAAAGTAATACCTTGACTGATCAAACCAGCACACATCCCTACACCTTGCACGAGTGCAAGGAATAAGGTGCCATAACGTGTATATTGATTGATCTTTCGTTTGCCTTGCTCGCCTTCTTTTTTCAAAGCTTCTAACGAAGGAACAACCGTAGACATTAACTGCACGATAATCGATGCAGAAATGTACGGCATAATCCCTAACGCTAAAATCGACATGCGTTCTAATGCACCGCCAGAGAACATGTTAAATAAGCCTAAGAAGGTACCTTCATTCGCCTTAAAAAACCGTGCTAGCGCTATATTATCAATACCTGGCAACGGAATATGCGCTCCTAGTCGAAAGACCAATAACGCGCCAATCAAAAACATTAATCGACGAATAATTTCACGATATTTCACATGAAACGGTTGGCCTTTCATCATGTTTACATGACCTGAAGAACTAGGAGTCATAGACACTCGAGATTACTCCTCGACTTTACCGCCAGCAGCTTCAACAGCAGCTTTAGCGCCTTTAGTCAACACAACACCTTGAACAGTGAATGCGCGAGTGATTTCACCAGAAAGAACGATGCGAGCACGAATTTGATCACGACGAACAACGTTCGCAGCTTTTAAAGTTTCAAGGCTAATTACATCACCTTCAACTTTATTCAATTCAGACAAACGTACTTCAGCAGTTTTCAAAGCGATTTGGCTAGTGAAACCGAATTTTGGTAAACGACGATATAACGCTGTTTGACCGCCTTCAAAGCCTGGACGAGTACCACCACTTTTACGTGAGTTTTGACCCTTGATACCACGACCACCAGTCTTACCAACGCCAGAGCCGATACCACGACCTAGACGACGATTTTCACGCTTAGCACCTTCAGCAGGTGCAAGTTCATTTAAACGCAGAGTCATGGCTTATTCCTCTACACTAACCATATAGTAAACTTTGTTGACCATACCACGGTTAGAAGGCGTATCTTGCACTTCTACAGTATGACCAATACGACGCAGACCTAGACCTTGTAAGCAAAGTTTATGATTTTTTAAACGATGCGAAGAAGATTTAGTCTGGGTAACTTTAATCGTTTTCATGATTGATTACCCTTGAATTTGTTCTACTGAAAGACCACGTTTCGCAGCGACTTTCTCAGGAGAAGTCATATCACGCAAACCTTTGAAAGTTGCGTTTACTACGTTAGCAGCATTTGTAGAACCATAACATTTAGCAAGTACGTTATGTACACCTGCAGCTTCGAGAACAGCACGCATCGCGCCACCAGCAATTACGCCAGTACCTTCTGAAGCAGGTTGCATGTATACACGGCTTGCACCATGACGAGCATTCACAGGGTGTTGTAAAGTAGTCCCCGCAAGGTCTACAGTAATCATGTTACGACGTGCAGCTTCAAGTGCTTTAGAAATAGCAGCTGGAACTTCACGTGCTTTACCACGACCAAAACCTACACGACCATTACCATCACCCACAACAGTTAATGCTGTGAAAGAGAAGATACGACCACCCTTAACAACTTTGGCTACACGATCAACGGCAACCAGCTTTTCAACGAGACCTTCGTTTTGTTCAACTTTCGCCATGATTAGAACTCCAAGCCGCCTTCACGAGCAGCATCAGCCAAGGCTTTGATACGACCATGATATTTAAAACCAGAACGGTCAAATGCAACTTTAGTAACGCCAGCTGCTTTAGCACGTTCTGCGATTAAAGCACCAACCTTAGTTGCTGCATCGATATTACCAGTCGCACCACTACGCAAAGATGCATCTAAAGTTGAAGCTTGCGCTAAAACTTTGCCACCATCTGCTGAAATAACTTGAGCATAGATGTGACGCGGAGTGCGGTTTACACACAAACGAGTCGCACCCAATGCACGAATGTGCAAGCGTGTGCTTTTTGCACGACGCAAACGGGTTTGTTTCTTTTCGTTCATAAGAACCTCGCGCCTTATTTCTTCTTAGCTTCTTTACGAAGAATAACTTCATCCGAATAACGAACACCTTTACCTTTATATGGTTCAGGAGAACGGTATGCACGGATTTCCGCTGCTACTTGACCTAACAACTGCTTGTTTGCTGATTTCAAAATGATTTCAGTTGCAGTTGGAGTTTCCGCTGTTACACCTTCTGGTAAAGCGTAGTCAATTGGGTGTGAATAACCTAAAGCAAGGTTAACGACAGTGCCTTTAACTGCTGCTTTGTAACCAACACCAACTAGCTGTAACTTACGTTCGAAGCCTTCGCTAACACCTTTTACAAGGTTGTTCAATACAGCGCGAGCAGTACCAGCTTGCATCCAAGCATCTTTCGACTCTTTAACTGGAGCAAGTTGAAGTTTACCTTCTTCCTGTTTTAGCTCGACCAGCGCATGCAGGTTGAAAGACAATGTACCTTTAGTGCCTTTCACTTCGACCTGCCGGCCGTTCTGAGTAACTGTTACACCATTAGGTACAGTTACTGGGGCTTTAGCCACACGAGACATGAGGAATCACCTATTAAGAAACAAAAGCAATAACTTCACCACCAACGCCCGCAGCACGTGCAGCGCGATCAGTCATGATGCCTTTGCTTGTAGAAACAATTGCAATACCTAAACCTTGCTTAACGCTTGGAAGTGCATCTTTACCGCGATACTGACGTAGACCTGGACGGCTTACGCGCTTCACAGTTTCGATAACTGGTTTGCCTTCGAAATATTTTAACGTAATAGTCAAAGTAGCTTTTGCATCTTCTTGAGCAACTTCTACATTTGAAATATAACCTTCTTGTTGAAGAACGTTTGCAATAGCAACCTTCAACTTAGAAGAAGGCATAGAAACAACTTGTTTCTTTGCCATTTGAGCGTTACGAACACGCGTTAACATGTCGGCAACGGTATCTTGCATACTCATTATAGTCGCTCCTTACCAGCTTGCTTTAACAACGCCTGGTACATCACCCTGCATTACTGTATCGCGTAATTTGTTACGGCTTAAACCGAACTTACGGAAGTAACCATGAGGACGACCAGTTAAACCACAGCGGTTACGAAGACGTACTGGAGATGCATTACGTGGTAATGCTTGTAACTTCATCATCGCTTCGAAACGTTCTTCATCAGAAGCATTTACGTTTGCAATCGTTGCTTTTAATTCAGCACGTTTTGCAGCGTATTTAGCAACTGTCTTTTCGCGTTTCAATTCGCGATTAATCATACCTTTCTTAGCCATATCGACCTCTTATTTGAACGGGAAGCCGAATGCACGCATAAGCGCACGGCCTTCGTCATCGCTACGAGCAGTGGTCGTAATAGTGATATCTAAACCACGGATACGATCAATTTTGTCAAAATCGATTTCAGGGAAAACGATCTGCTCTTTTAAACCCATAGAGTAGTTACCACGACCATCAAATGATTTCGAAGAGAAACCACGGAAGTCACGGATACGAGGGATAGCGATCGAGATCAAACGATCCAAGAATTCGTACATTTGGTCGCCACGTAAAGTAACTTTACAACCAATTGGCCAACCATCACGGATTTTAAAACCAGCGATTGATTTACGTGCAAGTGTCACAACTGGTTTTTGACCAGCAATGAGTTGCATATCAGCAACAGCGCCATCTAATAATTTCTTATCAGTTGCAGCTGCGCCTACACCCATGTTAAGAGTGATTTTCGTGATGCGAGGAATATCCATCACATTCTTAACGCCAAGTTCTTCTTGTAACTTCGCTTTAAGTTCGTCGTTATAACGTGCTTTAAGTCTGGCCATCGCCTATTCAACCTATTACTTCGCTACCGCCACTGATTCACCATTTGATTTATAAACACGAGTTTTCGCGCCATCAATCACTTGGTAACCAATACGGTCAGCCTTTTGGGTTGTAGCATTAAAAATTGCCACGTTTGAAATATGAAGCGTTGCCTCTTGAGTAACGATACCGCCTTCAGCGCCAGTTACACGGTTTGGCTTTTGATGCTTCTTCACTAAGTTAAGACCTTCGACCTTAACTCGATCTTCAGAAACAGACAAAACAACACCTTGTTTGCCTTTTTCTTTACCTGCGATCACAATTACTTGATCGCCTTTTTTAATCTTAGCCATGATTGCCTCTTATAAAACTTCAGGAGCCAATGAAATGATTTTCATGAACTG
Source organism: Acinetobacter sp. AG1 (assembly GCF_001005525.1). Classification (NCBI taxonomy): domain Bacteria; kingdom Pseudomonadati; phylum Pseudomonadota; class Gammaproteobacteria; order Moraxellales; family Moraxellaceae; genus Acinetobacter; species Acinetobacter sp. AG1. Next base: position 26,481 of record NZ_LBMZ01000109.1, read on the forward strand.
TTCAGTACGAAGTTCACGAGTCACTGGTCCGAAGATACGAGTAGCAATCGGAGCTTTGTTGTTGTTCAAAATAACAGCTGCGTTATCGTCGAAACGAATAACAGAACCATCTGGACGACGGATGCCGAATTTTGTACGTACAACTACAGCATTCATCACGTCACCTTTTTTAACACGTGCGCGCGGAATTGCTTCTTTTACAGTAACTTTAATAATATCGCCAACTGAAGCATAACGACGGTGTGAACCACCAAGTACTTTAATACATTGTACGCGGCGTGCACCACTGTTGTCTGCTACGTCGAGCATACTTTCGGTTTGAATCATTGCCCTACTCCAAAACCGAGCATCACCGGTCGCAATTTCGAAAGGCTCAAAGAGTACTCGAAATTGTCCGATGATGCAACAAGAACGTCTAATTACTCAGCAGCTGCTTCAACGACTTCCACTAAAGTCCAAGCTTTAGTTTTAGAAATTGGGCGGCTTTCTTTGATGGTCACTAAGTCGCCAGTTTTAGCAACATTGTTCTCATCATGAGCGTGTAATTTAGTTGAACGGCGGATTGATTTGCCGTACAACGGGTGTTGAACGCGGCGTTCAATAAGCACAACAATAGACTTGTCCATTTTGTCACTTACAACTTTGCCGGTTAACGTGCGGACTGTTTTTTCACTCATTGTCCGTTCCCCTGTTTTTCGGTAAGGAGTGTCTTGATACGAGCAATTGTCTTACGAGCAATTTGCACTTCATGCGATTTGCCTAATTGACCAGTTGCTTTCGCCATACGAAGACGGAATTGGTTAAGCTGTTGCTCATCAAGCAAAGCTTTCAACTCTTCTACCGACTTTTCACGTAGATCTTTAATTTTCATTACATCACCGTCCGAGTCACGATAGTGGTTTTAAACGGGAGTTTAGCTGCAGCTAAAGCAAAAGCTTCACGCGCTAACTCATCGCTAACACCTTCAATTTCGTACAGGATCTTACCTGGCTGTATCTGACAAACCCAGTATTCCACGCTACCCTTACCTTTACCCATACGAACTTCTAATGGTTTTTCGGTAATTGGTTTGTCTGGGAATACGCGGATGAAGATTTTACCACCACGTTTAATACGACGGCTAATGGTACGACGTGCAGCTTCAATCTGACGCGCAGTCATACGACCACGTTCAGTTGCTTTAATTGCAATCGAACCAAATGATACTGTACTACCACGATGCGCTAGACCAGTGTTACGGCCTTTGTGCACTTTACGGAATTTGGTACGTTTAGGTTGCAACATGGATTATTCTCCCTTGTCAGCAGCACGGTCACCGCGACGACCACGACGCTCTTGACCTTCACCACGACCACGACCGCGTTTAGCTGGACGCTCTTCAGCAGGAGCAGGGTTCATGACTTGTTTCATGCCACCTAAAATCTCACCACGGAAAATCCAAACTTTAACACCGATCGTACCGTATGTTGTTTCTGCACGCATAGTAGCATAGTCGATGTCAGCACGAAGTGTATGCAAAGGTACACGACCTTCACGATACCACTCAGTACGAGCGATCTCTGCACCACCTAAACGGCCAGAAACTTCAACTTTGATACCTTTAGCGCCAGCACGCATTGTGTTTTGAACCGCACGCTTCATAGCACGACGGAACATAACACGCTTTTCTAATTGAGAAGCAATTGCTTCAGCAACTAAACGTGCATCCAAGTCAGGGCGATCAATTTCATTGATGCTAACTTGAGCTGGAACACCCATAATGTTGGTGAGTTCGCGCTGTAATTTCTCAATATCTTCGCCTTTCTTACCAATAACGATACCAGGACGAGCAGTGCTAATTGTTACTTTAGCAGCGCCTGTAGGACGTTCGATAAGAATATTGCTTACCATCGCATTCTTAAGTTTTTTAAGCAAAAACTCACGAACTTGAAGATCTTTAAGCAAGTATTCAGCGTATTGTTTCGGACTCGCATACCAGTTAGCGTTATGACGTTTCACAACACCTAGGCGGATACCGATTGGATGAACCTTCTGACCCATATCAAACCCCTACCTTAACGGTGATGTGACAAGTACGCTTAGTAATACGATCTGCACGGCCTTTAGCACGTGGCATGATACGTTTAAGGCTCATGCCTTCATCAACGTAAATCGTAGTTACTTTAAGGTCATCAACATCTAAGCTGTTGTTGTGTTCAGCATTCGCGATTGCAGATTCAAGTGCTTTTTTAACGAGCACAGCTGCTTTCTTGTTACTGAAGTTCAAAATGTCTATCGCACGTGCAACCGACTTACCACGGATCAAATCAGCAACTAAACGTGCTTTTTGTGCCGAGATAGCGGCACCGCGTAATTTAGCAGTTACTTCCATCATAGCACCTATTAACGTTTAGACTTCTTATCAACACCGTGACCACGATAGGTACGAGTTGGCGCGAATTCACCCAATTTATGACCAACCATGTGTTCAGTAACAATTACTGGAACGTGGTTACGGCCATTGTGAACAGAAATTGTTAAACCAACAAAGTCTGGAAGGATCATTGAACGACGTGACCATGTTTTGATCGGCTTACGGTTATTAGCAGCAATCGCAGCTTCAACCTTAGCGAACAAATGCGCGTCGACGAATGGACCTTTTTTTAATGAACGAGGCATTATTCAGATTCCCTTACTTGACGCGACGGTCGCGAATAATCATCTTAGTCGTACGCTTATTGGTACGTGTCTTGTACCCTTTAGCTTTTTGACCCCATGGACTTACAGGTTGAATACCTTTACTACGTCCTTCACCACCACCGTGCGGGTGATCTACCGGGTTCATCGCCATACCACGAACGGTAGGACGAATACCACGCCAGCGCGCAGCACCAGCTTTACCCAATGAACGAAGGTTGCTTTCTTGGTTAGAAACTTCACCAATTACAGCACGACATTCAACGTGTACTTTACGCATTTCACCAGAACGTAAACGAACGATAGCGTAAGAACCATCACGACCCAACAACTGAACTGAAGTACCAGCAGAACGTGCTAATTGAGCACCTTTACCGATTTTAAGTTCAAGGTTGTGAAGTGTAGAACCGATTGGCATGTTGCGAAGTGGTAAGCAGTTACCTGGACGAATTGGAGCATCGTTACCAGATTGTACTTTATCACCAGCACGTAAGCCTTTAGGTGCAATGATGTAACGACGTTCACCATCAGCATATTTCAATAAAGCAATATGAGCTGTACGGTTAGGATCGTATTCGATGCGCTCTACAGTCGCTGGAATACCATCTTTGTTACGTTTAAAGTCAACAATACGGTAGTTTTGCTTATGACCACCACCCACATGACGTGTAGTGATGTGACCATTGTTATTACGACCACCAGTACGTTTTTTAGCTTCTACCAACGGTGCATAAGGAGCGCCTTTGTGAAGATGGTCATGAACCACTTTCTCTACAAAGCGACGTCCTGGAGACGTTGGCTTACATTTTTGAATTGGCATAATTCTCGTCCTTATTCCGCTGCGTTTTCAGCGGTATCGCCCAAGTCAGCCATTTCTACATCTTGGCCAGCTTTCAGGGTGACGTATGCTTTTTTCACATCAGAACGACGTCCTAATGTTTTACCAAAGCGTTTTGTTTTACCTTTAGTGATCGTTGTATTAATTTTTACAACTTCAACACCAAAGAGCTGCTCAACTGCTTTTTTGATTTCAAGTTTGTTTGCATTTAATGCAACTTTGAACACTTGAACACCAGCAGTATCACCTAAAACTTGTGCTTTTTCTGAGAATACTGGTCCTAATAGGACTTGATAGATACGTTCGTTGTTCATCCGAGTTCTACCTCAATTTTCTTAGCAGCAGCTACAGACATTACAACTTTATCAAATGCAATCAGGCTAACAGGATCAATAGCAGTAGCATCAACCACATCAACGTGTGGAAGGTTGCGAGCTGCAAGATACAAGTTCTCATCTACAGCATCTGTAATGATCAATGCACGAGTTGCATTCAAGTCTGTAAGTTTTGCAAGCAAGTCTTTAGTTTTTGGAGCTGCAACAGCAAACTCTTCAACTAATACAAGACGATCTTGGCGAACAAGTTCAGCTAAGATACATTGCATTGCACCGCGATACATCTTACGGTTTACTTTTTGAGACCAATCTTGTGGGCGAGCAGCAAAAGTTTTACCACCACCAACCCAGATCGGGCTACGAATAGAACCCGCACGAGCGCGACCAGTACCTTTTTGACGGAATGGTTTTTTACCACCGCCAGAAACGTCTGCACGTGATTTCTGAGCTTTCGAACCTTGACGACCACCAGCTAAGTAAGCTGTAACAACTTGGTGTACAAGCGCTTCGTTAAACTCACGTCCGAAAGCAACTTCAGACAATTCAACAGCAGAGCCGGAAACAGTTTTTAAATTCACAGTATTTCCCCTCAGGCCTTGATGGTAGGACGTACAATAACGTCACCATTCGTTGCACCAGGAACAGCACCTTTAACAACTAAAACAGAACGTTCAGCGTCAATAGATACAATTTCAAGACCTTGAACTGTTACGCGTTCATCACCTAAGTGACCAGCCATTTTCTTGCCTTTGAACACGCGACCAGGAGTCTGGTTTTGACCTGTAGAACCTAATACACGGTGAGATACAGAGTTACCATGAGTAGCATCTTGCGTACGGAAATTCCAACGCTTAACACCACCTTGGAAGCCTTTACCTTTTGATTGACCAGTTACGTCAACAATTTGACCAACTGTGAACAAATCAACACCGATAGAAGCACCAACTTCACGGCCTTCAAGCTCAGCTTCAGTAACACGGAACTCTTTAACTAAACGACCAGCAGCAACACCCGCTTTCGCGAAGTGACCTTTCTGAGCGTTAGTTACGCGCGATTCGCGACGTTCACCAGTAGTTACTTGGATTGCTTGATAACCATCAGTTTCAAGTGTTTTGATTTGCGTAATGCGGTTTGGATCGACTTCGATAACTGTAACAGGTACAGATACACCAGCATCTGTAAAGACGCGAGTCATACCACATTTGCGACCGACTAAACCAATAGCCATGTGCATAAACCTCTAAAAAAGCGGCCTAATTAACTTAACGTTAATTAACCGAAAGCCTTAACCCAAAGCGATCTGAACATCAACACCAGCAGCAAGATCTAACTTCATCAATGCATCAACAGTTTTATCTGTAGGTTGAACGATGTCGATCAAACGTTTATAAGTGCGGATTTCGTACTGATCACGAGCGTCTTTGTTGACGTGTGGTGAAGTAAGAACGTTGAAGCGTTCGATGCGAGTAGGCATCGGGATTGGACCACACACTTGTGCGCCAGTACGCTTAGCGGTTTCTACGATCTCTTGAGCAGATTGATCAATCAGGCGATGATCAAAAGACTTCAAACGGATACGAATTCTCTGGTTAGACATACCAGTAAACTCCAAGCCAAAAATATAAAGAATCACCCATGACGCACCTCACCTTATTGGTAAGTGTCAAGGGCAGTGAAAATCACTAAGGTCATGATCGATGCCACGACTGTAATGCGTTGACTACTTTTTTCGTAGTGAACGCCCTCCATTTGAGGGTCGCCCATTATAACGATTGTTTAAGTCTTATGCAATTCTTCTTTTATTTTTTTAGTTTTATACTTGATTAAGCATTCACCACATACTCTATTGCTCGATTTAGTAATTGATTACCTTGTTCAAACTTACTTTTAATCGTTTTTTTTAATTCTGCGATTGGCTGAACATATTGACCATTAAACACCGCACTATCTTCTTCATTTTCAATCAACAATTGCAAAGCATGTGGTGTCATTTCAGGATGAAATTGAAACCCCAGTACATTGCGCCCAATTTGATACATTTGATTTTGACAAACATTATTCTGCGCTAAACGGACTCCTCCACGGGGTATTTCGAAGGTTTCGCTATGCCACTGCATAATGTTAATTTTTTCTGGTATTTGAAAGTAATTTTCAGGTACGTGTGAAACACGACCTACGTCCATCCAACCCAGTTCTTGATGTTGATTTCGACTCACAGATGCACCAAGTGCATTAGCAATCAGTTGCCCCCCTAAACATAAACCAATCGCAGGTTTACCCGCAGAGAGATAACGTCTTAACCATCTTTTTTCCAATTTTAACCAAGGATAATTTGCTTCATCATTCACGCTCATGGTTCCTCCCATAATGATCAGTAAATCAACTTCATCAATATTAGGTAGAGCCTCCAATTCAAGAGGTAAATCAACGGGTAAAGCAAAGAACTCTGTGGCGGTAATTTTTGCTTGATGTGCCTTTAAATAGTCATAGCAACTGCCAAAACCTTCACCAGCAATGTGCTGAAAATAATGCACTCTTAAATGCGACTTCATGCGCGTAAACCTATTGTAGTTAGAATGATAATTAGTCTTAGCAAAAATAAAGCCAGTTTTGACTAAAAGCTTTGATTCGTAACGTTTCTGTACAAAATATGCAAATGACTAGCAGGATTCGATATTTTCTCTTAACCTAAATCATTCTATTGATTTAATTTTGCCCCATGACTAAACAAAATAGCTTACAAACCACACTCATTCATGCACCACGCCAAGCTCCCCAATACATAGAAACGATTCAACCTCCCCTATTTCGTGCATCAACGATTATTTTTAAAACAACAGCGCACCTTTTTGATCGCCACTGGACTGACCCTTATGATTATAGTTACGGCACACACGGTACACCGACGACGTTCACATTAGGAGATAATATTGCTCGAATTGAAGGTGGAAATTATTGTTTACTTGCACCCAGTGGCTTATCTGCAATCAATTTAGTAAATAGTACTTTTTTAAGCTCAGGGGATGAAGTTTGGGTTGCAGACAATATTTATGGCCCGAATCTGGAACACTTAAAGAATCTACAAGACCGCTACGGCATTCACGTCAAAATCTACAACCCAATTGATGCGAATAGCTTTCAACCGACTGAAAAAACTAAATTGATCTGGATAGAGGCGGCAGGTTCTGTCACTTTAGAGTTTCCAGACCTCAAAAATCTGGTTAAAAAAGCGCAGCAAGCGAATGTTCTGACTGCACTGGATAATACATGGGGCGCTGGACTGGCTTTTAATGCATTTGATTTTTCAGATGAGCATCTGTCTGTCGACATCACTATACATGCGCTAACTAAATATCCAAGTGGCGGTGGCGATATTTTAATGGGTTCAGTAGTTACACGAGATCCGCAATTACATCATAAACTCTACCGTATGCATGCAACCCAAGGGATCTGTGTTTCAGGCGATGATACCGCACAAATCCAACGCAGCTTGGCTCATATGCCACTTCGTTATGAACAACAATCTAACAGTGCAATAGCAGTACTTGATTGGCTAAAGCAACAATTTCAATTTTGCCAAGTTTTACATCCAAGTGATGCCAATTCAGCAGGTCATTTATTTTGGCAGCAAGTCTGTGAAACAGGAAAAAGTGCAGGTTTAGTCAGTGTCATTTTCAAACCTGAATATGATCTCGCAGCAATTCGAAAATTCTGCGATAGCTTAAACTTATTTAAGTTGGGATTCAGTTGGGGCGGCCCTGTCAGCCTTGTTATGCTTTATGATTTAAAACAGATGCGAGAACTAGAAAATACACATTTACAACAAGGTTTATTGGTTCGTTTCTGTATAGGACTAGAAGATCCAAACGATTTAATCCAAGATATTCAAAACGCACTAAAACAACTCGAATGAAATAAAGCATAGGTGAAGAATGAATACACCCATTGTTATTGCAAAAAAAACCACAGATACAACACAAGATATTGTTTTACATTCTCAATTTGCAAACCGCCACGGTTTAATTGCAGGTGCGACAGGCACAGGTAAAACAGTGACCCTCAAGGTACTAGCCGAAAGTTTCTCACGGCTGGGCGTACCTGTCTTTTTGGCAGATGCTAAAGGTGATGTCTCTAGTTTGGCTCAAGCAGGAAGTAGCAACCCCAAATTTGATGAGCGTTTAAAAAACTTACAACTTACCCCCATTCCATTTGCTGCTTCGCCTGTTATTTTTTGGGATTTATTTGGGCAACAAGGTCATCCTATTCGTACCACAATTTCAGAAATTGGTCCGTTACTTTTAGCACAAATGCTCAATCTGAATGACACACAAGAAGGCGTTCTTTCGGCCGTTTTCCGCGTTGCAGATGATCAAGGGCTTTTATTAATTGATTTCAAAGACCTTAAAGCAATGCTGACCTATGTCAGCGAAAATGCAGCCGAATTAAAAGCCGAATATGGCAACCTTTCTCCAGCTAGTCTTGGGGCGATTCAACGTAATTTATTGGCTTTAGGTGATCAAGGTGGAGAGCAATTTTTTGGTGAGCCTAGCCTGAATATCCTCGATTTTATTCAGACCGATACGCAAGGTCACGGTTATATTAATATCTTAGCTGCCGACAAATTGATGAATACTCCAAAGCTTTATGCCACATTCTTACTATGGATGATGTCAGAACTGTTTGAACAGTTGCCTGAAGTGGGTGATATGGATAAACCGAAGTTAGTATTCTTTTTCGATGAAGCGCATCTATTGTTTGATAATGCCAGTCCAGCCTTACAACAAAAGATTGAGCAAGTAGTACGTCTCATTCGCTCTAAAGGTGTGGGGATTTATTTTATTACCCAAAATCCTTTGGATTTACCAGAAAGTGTCTTAGGGCAATTGGGCAACCGAGTACAGCATGCCTTACGTGCATTTACTCCGAAAGATCAAAAGGCGGTCAAAACCGCAGCGGATACCTTTCGAGCCAATCCAGCATTCAAAGTTGATCAAGCGATTACAGAACTTGCTGTAGGTGAAGCATTAATTAGTTGTCTAGATGAACAAGGAACACCGCAAATTGTAGAGCGCGGTTGGGTCATGCCACCTTACTCTTCATTTACGCCAATAACACCAGAAGAACGCCAAGTGATTATTGGGCAAAGTATTGTCGCAGGGGTTTATGATCAGGCAGTGGATCGAGACAGCGCCTATGAAATGTTGCAAAAGAAAGTGCTACAACAGTCTCAACAAAAACAGGCAGATGAATTAGAAAAGCAGCAAAGTAAAGAACAAGATGCTTTAGCCAAACAACAAGCGAAAGAGCAAGAACGCTTTGCGAAAGAGCAACAAAAAGCCGCAGAGAAAGCACAACGAGATCGAGAAAAACTCACCCAAGATATTGTGGGAACTTTTGCAAAAAGTGCGGCTCGTAGCTTAGGCGGCTCTACAGGTCAAAAGATCGTTCGCGGTTTACTTGGTTCATTATTTGGCAAATAAAAATCTTTATTATTTTAAAAATCAGGGGATAATCATTTATCCCCTATTTTTTTTATGGTTTTAGTCAAAACAGATCTTGCAAATAAATTTTATAAGGTATATTTTAAATATATCTTATAAATGATAGCCAAGAGAGATCACCCATGACTCCGCAGCAAATTGACCTTGTAAAAGCCACTGTACCTGTACTCCGTGAAAATGGTGTGGCACTCACTGGTTACTTTTACAATCGTATGTTAGGCAACAACCCAGAATTAAAAGAAACCTTTAACATGGGGCATCAACGTAGCGGCGCACAAGCACAAGCACTTGCTGGCGCAGTTTTGGCGTATGCAGAAAATATCGAAGACCCTTCTGTACTTTTACCTGTGGTTGAGTTAATTGCACATAAACATGTGAGCTTGAATATTCAATCACCTGACTACGGTATTGTGGGCGAGAACCTACTCCATTCAATCAGTGAAGTACTAAATATCTCGATGGAAGACCCATTGATTGGTGCATGGGCTGCTGCGTATGGTCAATTAGCTGACTTATTTATTAGCACTGAAAAAGCCATTTATGATCAACATCAACAAACCAAAGGCAGTTGGTTAGGTTGGCGTAATTTCAAAATTGCCAAGAAAGTCGTTGAGAGTGATGAGATCACTTCATTCTATCTAGCACCCGTAGATGGCGGTGAGTTACCAAAATATGAAGCAGGTCAATATATTTCAGTTCGCGTGTTTGTACCTGAACTCAATTTAAGACAACCACGTCAATATACGCTTTCAACGAGCCCTCAAGCAGATTACTTACGTATTTCAGTCAAACGTGAAGATGAAAAAGGTGAGTTAGCAGGTGGTTGGGTATCTAGTACGTTACATAGCTTAGCTGAGGGTTCAGAAATTGAAGTTTCTGCACCAACAGGTAACTTCTATTTAATTGATAGCAGCAAACGTAATGTATTTATTAGTGGTGGTGTAGGTTTAACGCCAATGATTGCAATGCTCAATCAATTGGTGACTTTAGATATGCCGCAACCTGTGAGCTTTATTCATGCTTGCCGCAGCAGCCAAGTGCATGCCATGAAAAAGCATATCCATGAACTAAAAGCAAAATATCCACGTCTGAGCACATTCACTGCTTATGAGTTTCCTCATCAAGGTGACGTGTTAGGCGAAGATTATGATGCAGCGGGTCGCTTAGATTTAGTGTCAATGGATGCTGGATTATTACCAGCCAATGCAGACTATTATCTATGTGGTCCAATGCCATTTATGGCAGAGCAACATAAAGCTTTAGTTGCTCGTGGCATCCCTGCTGAAAATATCCATAGCGAAGCATTCGGTACGGGTGGCGTAAAACTCAGCTAATCGGTGCTGCGTTTTGCATAGGGCTAGTCTATGTTAGACTAGCCCTTTCTGTTTAAAGCAATAGATTGAGTGAAAACCCATGCAACTCAATAAGTTTACTGATTATGCACTCAGAATCTTAATGTATGTCGCTCGTCCGAGTGATGTACCGTATACGATTGCAGATATTGCACGGGACTTGCATGTATCCCAAAACCATTTAGTGAAAATCGTTCACTTCATGGGAAAACAGCATTGGATCGTAACAATTCGCGGCAAAGGTGGTGGACTTCGTTTAAATCCTGAAGCCAAAAGTTTAAAACTAGGTGAAATTGTTCGTATCCTACAAGGCAATCATCAAATCGTAGAATGTAATACGCCACCTTGTGTTTTACGCTCTCATTGCGGACTTAAAAGTATTTTGGATCAAGCTTTAGAATGTTTTTATCAAAGCCTAGATCAATATACACTTGGAGAAGTGGTGCAATATGGTATTCTTCCCTCTTCTACAAATTCAAATATTGATTTTTTACAACTCGTTCAAAAAGCCTAAACATCAAGATTCGCACGAATCTCTCACATCCTTTATAATAGTCGTTGCTATTTCAATTCAAAAAGTAAGCTTCTATGCGTCGTAGTGAAAAATCGAAAGACACCAAAGCCAAACTCGCACCTAAACAAAAAATCAGTTATGAAAAAAAGACTGATCCTGCTGTAACCGCGTATGCAGTGCAGTCTTTGACTTGGTTACGCCAAGCTGAATTTTTGATGAGTGCGCCTAAACTGGATTTGTGCGTAGAAGATACAGGTTATGAAATTGCATTTGCAGGTCGTTCTAATGCAGGAAAATCGAGTGCAATTAATGCTTTAACTAATCAAAAGCAACTCGCACGCGCTTCAAAAAGACCAGGCCGCACGCAAATGATCAACTTTTTTAGCTTAGGTAATCCAGATCAACGTTTGGTTGATTTACCAGGTTATGGTTATGCGGCCGTCCCTGAAGCCATGAAAATCGTATGGCAAAAAGAACTTGAAAACTACCTCATCCATCGTAAAAGCTTACAAGGCTTAGTACTGTTAATGGACATCCGCCATCCATTACAACACTTTGACTTAATGATGCTGGAATGGGCACATTCACGTCATTTGTTTGTGCATATCCTGCTTACTAAAGCAGATAAATTAAACCGTGGCCCTGCCAATAAAGTACTATTAGAAATTAAGCAGAAGTTGAAGAAAATGAAACTTGATTTCTCGATTCAATTATTCTCTTCACTCAATCGAATTGGTTTAGAAGAATTGGCAAGCGTCATGGGTGGCCGTTTGAATTTCACACTTGATCAACCAGCAGAATTTGACCTTGATCAGATCCCAGAAGCTTCAGAAATAGATGTTGAAGAATAAATAATGCATTTTATGCAACTTGATGCATTAAATAATTTCTAATTGTCCCGAATTGCTAAACACAAACACTAGGTAGTTTTCATATACTGCTTAGTGTTGGTTCATTGCACTATCGATTAGGACTAAACGATGAAATTACTATCATTTATGAAGAACAAAGTTCTTGGTTCTTCGATTGACTATAAAATTCTCCCACGCAAAGTGAAGTTTGACTGGGAAAAAACACCAGTGGATTGGATTCCAAACCAGCCTTATGCCAGTTATTTTATTAATGAAATTAACAATATTTTGCCTGCTGGTGAGTTTTGGTTCTGCCGCTTATACAACAAAGTTCTTCCAGAAATTACTGATGAAAAATTAAAACAAGACGTTCAAGCATTTATTCGCCAAGAAGCGATGCATGCGGTTGCACATACGTCTGCGAACAAAGAATATCTTAGCCAACGTAATATTGATATTCAGCGTAATCTCGATATTATGGATTTCTTATTTAACAAAGCTTTAGCTGATAAGCCTTTTGGTAAAGAAGTTCCTAAAATACTTGACCATCAATGGGATTTGTTCCGTCTAGGCGTCATTGCAACAGTTGAACACATGACTTGTGTATTGGGTAAATACGCACTGTACAACAAACGTTGGGAAGAGCTCGGTGCCGATCCAGAAATGATTGATCTGATTAAATGGCATGGTTCGGAAGAAATCGAACATCGTACCGTTGCCTTTGATCTATATCGTCATTTAGGTGGTGGTTATATTGCACGTTATTACATGAGCGTCGCTGTAATCGTGGGTGTACTTGGTTTATGGGTTGATGGCGCGGCACATATCATGGGTCAAGATCCTCGTTTTGCTGACAAAAAACCGAGCTTATTTAGACCATGGGTTTGGATGGAATGGTACAAAATTGGTCGTCAAGATAATCAGGTTTTACCAAATCCAATTTGGTTAGTCGCTCAACAAATCGACTATCTCATGCCTTGGTATGATCCTGTGAAAGAAGGTAATACTCAAGATGCGGTGAATTATTTAAATAACTCACCAGCAGCAAAACGCGCTTTACAACAAGCTGCATAAGCATTTCAATAAAAAAGCAGGAGTCTTCTCCTGCTTTTTTATTTCTTAAATCGCATCAACTTGATTCAACTTCTGCTTGCTTAGCATAACGATCAACAACAACGCTGATCATCATATCACCCTGTACATTCACTACTGTTCGTACAGTATCTAATACTCGATCAATCGGTAATAAAATCGCAATCGCTTCCGCAGGCAAACCAACTGATTGTAAAACCATAATCATGGTCACCATACCTGCGCTGGGAATACCTGGTGCTCCCAATGAAGCAATCATGGCAGTTAAACATACAATAATTTGCTGTGTTAGACTCAAGTCCAAGCCCATCAAATTTGCAATAAATAAAGCGGCGGCTGCCTCATAAAGTGCTGTACCATCCATATTTAATTGTGTTCCTAAAGGAATCACAAAACCTGCCGTCTGTGGTCGCACACCTAAATTTTCTTGTGTACATTTCATACTGAGTGGCATCGTCGCGGAACTTGAACTGGTCGCAAATGCAGTGACCAAAGCTGTGCGTGCACCTTTAAAGAAAGTGATTGGATTCATTTTACCAAAAATCCAAAGCAATGCCGGCAAAACAATTGCACCATGAAAAATCGTTGTTCCTGTGACAACCACTGCGAATTCCACTAAACGACTTAACACGGAAATATCTTCAGTCGCGATCAATTTAGCAAGCAATGCAAAGATACCGATTGGAGCTAGCTTCATCACCCAGCCCACAAGCATCATCATCATGACAAAGAATTGTTGGCAGGTATTGCGAACCAAACTAAAGCTTTCACCACCTTTGACTAATGCGACTCCAAGGAATAACGCAAAGACCACAACTGCAAGTACATTACCCTCACTAAATGCTTTAAAAGGATTGATCAAGGTATTTTGGATAAAACTGGTCAGAAAACTTGAAGGCGTCAGCGTATCTGGCGTTTGGTGGTTTTGCATGGCTTCTTGGAAGATTTGAATATCTACCCCTTTGCCTACTTCAAATAGATGTGCACAACTAATCCCTAAAATCAAAGCTAAGGTTGTCGTCGTGAGACAGCTTAATGCTGTAATTTTCCAAACTCTTCCAAATTGTCCACCAGCCTGTAAATTTGAAACACCCACAACGATCGAACTAAAAATAAGTGGGATGAGCAACATTTTTAGTAAACCAATAAAAATACTGCTTAAAATCCCTAGCCCATACAAACTATGTTCAGCAAAACTAGTCTGCGGATACAAAGTTAAGAAGAACCCATATATAACACCCAGTACGGCTGCGATTAGAATTTGTGTATTTAAATTCATTCTGATTAATAAAATATTTTAGCTTGTGGGTACTATGGCACGCTCATATTGAAGAATCGAGCAATTTTTTGTCACAACCTTATGACAAAAAAAGCCATCTAAACGATGGCTTTAATTTGAATTTTTCAAATCTAACTTACTGGGTTTCAATTTCTCTTAAGCGAATTAGCCCCTCTTGCACAGTGCTACATACCAGCTGACCATTCTGCCACATGCGTCCAAAATTCAGACCGCGTGAACTGGCACTAATCGTTGCTTCCATATCGTAAAGCATCCAATCATCAGCACGTAACGGGCGATGGAAGTAAATGGTATGATCAATACTTGCACATTGTAAATTTGGCGAAATCCAAGATAACCCGTGTGGACGCAGTGCTGTGGTCATCAAAGTAAAGTCTGAATAAAACGCAACGATGGCTTGATGTAATGAAACGTCATCAACATTTTCCGCAATACGATCATGGGTACGAATGTAGTGCGCATAATATGGTGCTTCAGGCTGCGGCTGAAAAGGATTAACAGGTCGAGTTGGTCTGATTTCAACATGACGTTCGCGCATAAAACTCGTACGTGCATTTTCTGGAACGAAATTGAGCATACTTTCTTTTAATTCTTTCTCAGACTTCAGCTCTTCAGGACTCGGATACTCTGGTTCTTTATGTTGATAATTTAAGCCTTCTTCTGGATTGGCAAAAGATACCATCGCCGAGAAAATTGTACGTCCATGTTGGATTGCACGCACTTGTCGACTTGCAAAACTTTTACCATCTCGCAATGGATCAACTTCATAAATGATCGGTGCATCGACATCACCACCATATAAAAAATAAGCATGCAACGAATGTGCTGGACGGTTTGTGGTATATGACGCCGCTCTTAATGCTTGTCCAAGAACTTGCCCACCGAATACTCGTTTCCCAACCAAATTGCGACTGTTGCCTCGAAAAATATGTTCTTCCAACTTTTCCAAAGTCAAAAGTTCAACCAGTTCTTGAGTTAACGCATTCATGTAATAGCCTTCCAACATCAATGAGGAGAGATCAACTAATCCATTCAGGATTGATCATTTCGATTGTGCCACAAATTCCAATAAATATGCTCAGGATAAAATGATTCATCCGTCACATTAATCTTTATTTATAACTGCTAAAAATACGATTTTTAACGATAAAATCTACCAAATACGCTATATTTTGTCAGAAAATAACATATCGTTTCATGGCAGAATATCGCAGAATGTCGTGTTGACGTTTGTGTTCATCGAGCTATGCCGTACGCTGTGGTTTTACGGCACTATAACAACGCCTCATGCTCAAGGTTATCATTTAGGAGTTTGTAATGTCCAAGACTGGATTTGGTCAAATGTATCGCCAACTTTCGAGTAAGTTACTTGACCTTGTGGTCACTCCACATGTTCTTGGTGAAGTTCCTACAGAATCAACAACAACTGAGCAAAGCACACCAGATTCAAATAAAGTGATTTGCTATGTACTACAAAATTATTCACGTAGTAATGCTTTGGTAGTTGATGGTGAAACGCGTCGCCTTCATTTAAAACCAGCTTTAGATGCCATGAGTTTTGGAACTTATCACGAAAAAAACTCGGTTCTATTTTTACATCAAAATGAAAATAACTTTTTTAATACTCAAACATATCCCCCACGCCTTCTACAGTTGATCGAAGCATTAGAACAAAATCAAGAAGTAGATGTTCAATTAGTTCCCGTTACAGTACTTTGGGGACGCTCACCTGATAAAGAAGATTCATGGTTTAAATTATTATTTTCTGATACTTGGGCAACACCAGGTACAGTTAAACAACTCATGAATATTGGCTTACATGGGCGTGATTCATATTTAGAATTCCATGAGCCTCAATCTCTACGTGAATTGGTAGATTATGCCAAGAAACATCATCCAAATATTTCCCCTGCAACTTATATTTCAAGCTCTTTAGATACTTATCTAGATCAGCAACGTGAAGTCGTACTGGGTCCTGACTTATCTGATCGCCGTAATGTAATGCAGTCAGTAGTAAAAGCACGTGATGTACAAGATGCCATCCGTCGTGAAAGCATTCAGCATAAAATCAGCATGCTTGAGGCAGAACGCCGCGCAATTGGCTATGTTAATGAAATCGTTTCTGATTATTCAGCGTCAGCAGTACGCTTCGCAGATATGGCTTTAACACGATTATGGACACAACTGTATGACGGCGTTGAAGTTCATAATTTCAGTACAGTTCGCGAACTTGCGAAAGACTATGAGATTATTTACACACCATGCCACCGTAGCCATATCGACTATTTATTATTGTCCTATGTGATTTATAAACGTGGCTTGATGATTCCATATATTGCTGCGGGTGATAACCTGAACTTACCTTTTGTAGGTCAGTTATTGCGTGGAGGCGGTGCATTTTTCATACGCCGCTCATTCCGCGGAAATGCACTGTATACTTCTGTATTCAAAGAATATTTATACAGCATTCTATCGCGCAATACGCCTATCGAGTACTTCATTGAAGGTGGTCGTTCACGTACTGGTCGCTTGCTACCACCGAAGACAGGTATGCTTGCAATGACCGTACATGGTCATTTACGCGGTCGTGCTAAGCCAATCGTATTCTTACCGACGTATATTGGTTATGAGCGCTTGATGGAAGGCTCAACTTATGTAGGTGAAATGCAAGGTAAGCCAAAAGAAGCAGAATCAATTTTCGGTATCGTCAAAACTTTACGTAAAATTGAAAGAATTTTTGGCAAGGTACACGTTAACTTTGGTGAACCTGTTTTCCTCGATGATATTTTAAAGCAGCATAATGCAGATAAGATTCAGATCGAAAAAAATGATGCGCCAATTCCAGCTGAAGTATCGAATGTTGTTTCAAGCTCAGCTAATGTTATTTTAGAAAATATTAATCGCGCAGTGGTCATCAACCCTGTTTCATTATTATCTTTGATCTTATTAGCAACGCCAAAGCATACATTAGATGAAGAGATCTGTGCGAAACAGCTTGATATTTATCGTGATTTAGCGACTCAACAACCGTATGATGAACGCACACAAGTCACCTCTTTATCAGGTAAAGAAATCATTGCTTATGGTCTAAAGCTCAAACTGATCAAACGTGTGCAGCATGTTCTAGGTGATATTATTGCCATAGAAGACAATCAAGCCGTTTTATTAACCTATTTCCGTAACAACATCTTACATGCTTTTGTCTTACCATCACTGGTTGCATCATTGGTTGAACATAACGGTAAGATTAATAAAACAGATTTAAGCAATGTGATTCGTACATTGTATCCATTCTTAAAAGCTGAATTATTCATGAAGTGGAAAGCTTCTGAATTGCAACAGCACATTGATAACTATATCAACGCACTCGTGCAAATTGGTCTAATTTTCCAAGATCATGATGGTAACTTATTTAGCCCAACACCAAATAGTGAAGAGCATCAAAAACTTTTGACTTTAGGCATGCCAGTTAAACAAAGCTTAGAGCGTTACTACATGACGCTTGCACTGATCACCCAACGTGGTTCTGGCAATATTTCAACCAAACAAGTCGAAGAGTTAAGTCACTTATTAGGTCAGCGCTTATCTGTTCTATATGAATTCAACTCACCTGAATTCTTTGATAAATCTTTGTTCCAAAGCTTTATTAAGGTTCTGACACAACAAAATTATATTCGTAATAATGAACATGGTTTCATTGAATATGATGATAATTTCAGTGAAATGGCAGCAGGTGCGCAGTTAGTACTTGATGAAACGACCTTGCAAATGTTGCAACACATCACAACATTTACAGATGAAGAACTTGCAACCGCTTTAGAAGCAATGGCTTCTCAACAGGCAAAACGTCGTTTAAAACGCAAGAAAGCTTAATTGTTCAGTATTCACTTTTGATGGGTTAGTCAAAAATTTGGCTAACCCAATTTATTTGCGGCACTCTAAATATTTCGGATCATCTAGACATCTTAGTCGTTTGATTAATTCCACAAAATACGCATCATAATAACCTGAATCCACATAACGATTACGAATCTTAGCAACCAATGCCTCATAGCCCTGCTTTTCATAACCCGAAATATCCGCCCAATAATACGCTGGTAAATGATTTTCCCATTGCATCGCCTGAGCGGCTAAAACATTACTATTTTTTACAAACCAACTTCGGATTTGGTGACCAAAACCAGTGGAATAAGCTTGAGGTCGGATCACAATATTAATTGCGAAATACGCGACTGGAAAATTGACAACTTGGGTCGATTCGCCAAATTCCTTTTTCAAGTTATAAGGTAATACACCATACGCAGGCGCAGCCAAAATATCGATCTTCTTTTGCTTGAAAGAATCAACAGCGGTCGCAAAATCTACATAAACAGGTTTTGCCGACACACTTTGCACCAATGCCAATTGAGGTGGATTATTTTCAAGAATACCAATGGTCTTATTCTTTAATTGCGAAACTTTATTAATCTGCTGCGTATTCATGATCATGTATGCCGTACCAATTGGAATCATTCCTAGTACTTCATAATTTTGATCTAACATACGTTTTTCAACATTTGTATTGGTGAGTAGCTGTAATAGCATACGCGCAACACGATTATTGGAAATCAGACCAATCCCGCCCGTACTTCCCATAAAATGATTGTAACGATAAGTATTAAAGTTCGATGCAACTAAACCTGAACATTTATTTTGATCAAATGCCTGAATCGCATCTTTTTCATTTTTAAAAGTATCAAATTTCAACTGAGTATTGTGTTGAAGCGCGTAAAGCCGAATATCCTGTAAACGGCGACTAATGTCTCCTTGAGTGCCCAATGGATCAAATACACACCATGTTTGTGCACCCGCCCAACTTGTTGTTGCCACAAACCCCAGCATCATCGTAAAAATTATTTTTCTCATATCCACCCCTTAATGCCTCATCACAAACCATGTGCACAACTCAGGCAGTTCCTTTACGGAATCTGTTGGTATTTTATCATCAAAATCTATACCAACTATTCAAATTGTCTTGCAGTTTAATCTAATTATTTTTCATTACCATGTACCGACAACAGCGTCTGATAGTCATTAAAGCAAATCTGATGTTCAAATTTAAATCCCGTTTGTGGCAATCGGGTTGCATAAATTCGCTTCCCAGTCACTTGCTCAGACAAAAGTTGCAACTGAGGCAACTTTAAATATTGTTGAAACCAACTTAATATTTCATGCATGGGTAAAGGATTGTTATTACTGATGATATAACTTGATTCAACAATATCTATAACAGCTAATAACGCTAAAAAATTGGCTAAATCATCGATATGAATTCGATTACTAAAATGTATGGCTGGATAAGTCAGTGTTTGTTCAGCAAGCTTTTTTAAACGAGCAATTGAGGTCCCATAAATTCCTGCTGGTCGGACAATAATACTCTGATGCGGATAATGTGATTGCCACAACAACTCCATCTTCCGAAGCAGATGCCCCTGCTCATCGATGGGTTGAATCATTGATTCATCATCGATTCGCTCCCCTGCATTTTCACCATAAACTCGTGTCGAAGAAACGATGATGATACGTCGAACAGGATGATTTTTGAGAGCATTAGCAATCGATTCAACGCTATCAACATAGGTTTGTTGATATGCTTCTATGCCGCTCTGCGAAGGTGCAAGAATGACATAAACCAAATCAATTGGATCAAGCTGAGTCAAATCTAAATAGTGTATATCTTGAATATAGTGGCTTGCATAACAATCCATTTTTGGACTACGGCTAATTGTGCTAATGTGATGACCTTGCTCAAATAAGTGTTTAGCAACGCGCTGAGATGTTTTACCATAACCAATAAATAAAATATGCATATACACCCTTGAATAGAGATGACTTCAGTCCAGCAATTACAAGGTGTTGGTGCCGCCGCAACAACCCTATTAGAAAAGCTTCATATTTTTAGCACGGATGATTTGTTATTTCATCTTCCTCGTGACTATGAAGATCGTAGCACCATTATTCCAATGAATCAGCTGGTTGTTGGACGAAGTTATTTGCTCGAAGGTGAAGTTCGATCCGTAGATTTTCCTCCAGGCAAAAAGAAATCACTTGCAGCCTTATTACAAGATGATTTTGGCAAGGTCACTTTACGGTTCTATCATATTTATAAGGGATTAACTGATCGCATCAAAATGGGACAACAACTCCGAATATTCGGTGAAGTTCGTGTTGGAGCACGCGGTCTTGAAATGTATCACCCTGAAATACAGGTGATCCAACAGCATACGCCGTTACCCAAAACCCAACTTACAGCGATCTATCCCAGCACGGAAGGTCTGACGCAGCCTAAATTACGTGAATATGTTCGTCAGGCGTTACAACATCATAGTGATGGTTTAGCTGAGTTATTGCCTAAAAAATACAGCAACGGCTATGAACTTAAACAAGCATTAGAATATATTCATGAGCCCCCTGTTGATGCCAACATGCAACAACTCAATCAAGGTTCGCATCCTGCCCAACAACGATTAATTTTTGAAGAGCTGGTCGCCCATCAAATTAGCCTATTAACACGCCGTGCCTATATCCGCCAAATTGCTGCACCTCGCTTTGATAGCAGTAAAATCTTGGCTAAGGCATTATTAGATGGTCTTCCTTTTCAAATGACCAATGCACAAAAACGAGTTTCTAAGGAAATCTTGCAAGATCTCAAGCAAAATCAACCGATGCTGCGTTTAGTCCAAGGTGATGTAGGAGCAGGTAAAACACTCGTCGCAGCAGTTGCAGCCTGCCATGCACTAGAAGCAGACTGGCAAGTTGCACTGATGGCACCGACTGATATCTTAGCAGAACAACATTATTTAAATTTTAAACGTTGGTTTGAGCCACTAGGCATCCAAGTGGCATGGCTTTCAGGCAAACAAAAAGGCAAAGCACGTACACAAGCTGAACAACAAATTAAACAAGGTCATGCACAACTTATTGTCGGTACGCATGCTTTATTCCAAGATGCCGTGGAATTTTCTAAACTAGGCTTGGTTATTATTGATGAACAACATCGTTTCGGGGTCGATCAACGCCTTGCTTTAAGAAATAAAGGCGCTAATCAATTTACCCCACATCAATTGGTGATGACAGCAACCCCGATTCCCCGAACACTCGCGATGAGTGCTTATGGTGATTTAGATACTTCAATTATTGATGAACTCCCCCCGGGACGCACCCCAATTCAAACCGTAACAATTCCTTTAGATCGCCGTGAACAAGTTCTACAAAGGATTGCCAGCAACTGTCGTGAAGGTAAACAAGCCTATTGGGTCTGCACCTTAGTGGAACAATCTGAGGCCCTAGATGCTCAAGCCGCCGAAGCCACCTATCAAGAAATTAAGGAACGCTTTCCAGACATCAATATTGGTCTAGTCCACGGCAAAATGAAAGCAGATGAAAAACAAGCGGTCATGCAAGCCTTTAAAGACAATCAATCACAACTGTTAATTGCCACAACAGTGATTGAGGTTGGGGTCGATGTGCCTAATGCCTCAATCATGGTCATTGAAAATGCTGAACGTCTAGGTCTCTCGCAATTGCACCAACTTCGAGGGCGTGTTGGACGTGGTGCTACCGCTAGTTTTTGTGCTCTGCTCTATAAATCACCCTTGTCTCAAAATGGTCAGGAGCGACTTTCTATTTTACGAGAAAGTAATGATGGTTTCGTAATTGCTGAAAAAGATTTGGAAATACGCGGTCCGGGTGAACTCTTAGGAACAAAACAAACTGGGGATATGGGCTTTCGTGTGGCACGCTTAGAACGTGATGATCATTTACTCACGCAAGCACATTATGTGGCTGAACAAATTCTAAAAGATTATCCACAACATGCTGATGGACTATTAAAACGCTGGCTACCTGAAGCCCCAAGATACGCCTATGTTTAAATTAATTAAAACATCAGCAAAACAAATCTTTGATTATCTAACGCCATGTAGCCTGTGTGATATTGGGATTAGGAAGCAATACGGAGTATGTCAAAGTTGTTGGAATCAGTTACCTTGGTTAAAACAATCCATTCAACGTAATCAACAACAAATATTCGTTGTATGCCATTATCAATATCCGATTGATCGCATCATTCAGCAATTTAAATATGAACAAAAACTGCATCATCAACGACTATTGGAAGGACTACTACAACAACTAAAGCTTCCTAAAGTACATGCCATCGTTCCAATGCCGATTTCAACTGATCGATTAGTTGAACGAGGTTTCAACCAAACGCTATTGCTAGCCCAAGCACTTAGTAAAAGCTTAAATATCCCTATCTGGCAACCAGTACAACGCTTGGATCAACACTCGCAAAAAGGTTTATCGCGCATCGAAAGACTAGAAAATATTGAACAGCAATTTGTGGCTGCGCCGCCCGATCATCTTCGTTATCGCAAAGTCTTGATCGTCGATGATGTCGTCACAACGGGGAGTTCAATTACCGCCTTATCTCAAGTCTTGCAACAACTTGGCTGCCAACAGGTTTATAGTATTTGTTTAGCAGCCCCTATCCGTAATAATGCTAGTTCTCTAAATTTTGATGACACCATGGAATCACCACTTGTTGAGTAAGAGGTGCAAGTAAAGTGACTTGATCTTCCAAATCAATCCATTTCATCTCCGCAATTTCCGCAGCGATACGTGGTGTTTGTTTCAGTTTCACCTCATAAACATAACTCACTAACAGATGATCAGGCTCATTTGCAGCAGCCGTTTCAAAGCGCCCGACAAACTGTTTGATCTCAGATTCACACGCGATTTCCTCTAAAATTTCACGCTGTATTGCAATTTCAGGCGCTTCATTACTTTCTAGCTTGCCGCCTACTTGCATAAAAGCTTGTGTATTTTGCTTACGAACCAAAAGCAATTGATTTTTTTCATTCAATATAATCGCGGCAGCAACGGTTATGATTTTCACATTATCCCCTTAAACTTGAATATCTGCAGCTGACATCCATTTTGGTGTTGCAGGCTGATACACTGAAAATGCAGTTAAAATTTCACCAATATTATCGGCGACAATTAAGTTCTCTACAAACCTTGCCTGACTAAATCCGCGATCTACAGAATCTTGGATCGTTTGAATTAATCCACCATAGAAGCCCTCAACATTTAGAAATGCACAAGGCTTTTGATGAATCCCTAATTGATTCCACGTCCATTGCTCAAAGATCTCTTCCATGGTGCCTGCTCCTCCAGGCAATGCGACAAACGCATCTGCTAATTCTGCCATTTTCGTTTTTCGCTCATGCATATCCTTGACTACATACAATTCAGTCAAACCCGTATGCGCTAATTCTCGATCAACCAAAGCTTGTGGAATGATGCCAATGACCTGCCCACCTGCGGCTATTGCACTGTCTGCAACTACACCCATCAAACCAGAGCGACCGCCCCCATACACAAGCGTTTGACCTTGCTGTGCAATTGCCAGTCCTGTCGCCTGTGCAATTTGTTGATAAATGGGATCATTACCGAGAGAAGAACCGCAAAAAACACATATAGAATTCATACAATTAAAACCGTTTTATATAACTGTCATGCTGATAAAGTAGGCTGTGTAACAAGATTTTTTAGAAATTAACGTTTAGGCAAGTGTTTTTCGTTTCATCCTTGTCTAAAATACACGCTGGTTTTCGGTACAATGCTGAAAATCTCACATTGGCTGCGCGAGGAAAAAAGACATGCTTGAAGCCTTTTATGCCACAGAGCGCGGTAGTCTAGAAGATGCAACAATCAATGGGAGTTTTGATCTCCACCCTGAGTTGGTTTGGATTGATCTAATTGCTCCATCTCAAGAAGAACAACAGTGGGTATTTGATGCTTACGAGCGAAACTTACCAACATTAAAATCACTTGAAGACATTTCCTCATCCGCACGATTTTACCGTGATGATGATGGCATTTTGCATATCAGTACATATTTTTTAACAAAGAATAAAAATTATCAGGTCGATGGCGATACAGATGAGTCATCTCATATGCTTGCAACAGTACAAACTGTTGCCTTCATTCTGCATAAAGATCGTTTGTTTACCATGCGTGGCGAAAAATTAGTTGCATTTCGTGCCTTCCGTGCGCGCGCACGCCGCAATGACTATGATATGGACTATAAAGACCCAACATGGATTTTATTGGGCTTACTTGAAGCTAAACTCGATGAACTTGCGGATATCTTAGAAGATATCCACAAAGACTTAGAAAGATACTCCACAGAAGTACTCAATAACCATCATCGTGAAACCCTGCTCGATCTTGATGACATGATTACACGACTCGCACAACAAGAAGATATGCTTGGAAAGGCGCAACTGTGTTTGATCGATTTACGTCGTGTACTTACCTTCCTCTCTCGTCCTCGAGCTTTAGGCAGTCATATTTATGATGCTGATATTCGAGAATTAAGTGAGGATGTCCGTTCACTGGTCGAACATGATGCATTCTTATTCCAGAAAGTTCGCTTCTTACTGGATACCACATCAGGCTTCATTAACACCGAACAAAATGACACGATTCGTCGATTCTCGATTTTACCCAGTATGCTTGCACCACCGATGTTGATTGCTAGCATTTACGGGATGAATACCGATGTATTGCCGTTTGCTCATGGCAGTCTGAGTTTCTGGATCGTCACTGCTATTTTGATGGCGTTTTTGGTCCTCCCAATGGTGTACTTCCGCTGGAAGAAATGGATTTAATAAAAAAGCACCTTACGGTGCTTTTTTATTACAAGACTTTTTTCATATCAATTTCAAATCATCTTGTAGATGGCAAGCTTGGATGACTTTCAGCATTTTCTCAGACACATTTTTAAAATGTAGACCTTTATTATTTGGCGTTTGACGCAACCATTGCACCAACACTGCCAAAGAAAGGGTGTTTCCTTGTTCAAGCTGACCCAGATCAACAATAAGAGGAAAACTCTTATGTTGCTGGATATGCTTTAAACCTGCTCGATAAACCTGTTCTGCATTCGAGAAATCAATTGTTTTTGAAACAATTAATTGCTGATCAATATACTGAATCACCCGTCACCTACTTATTTCTTGTTAACAGCAGCATCTGCATCTGGCTTAAAGGTTGCAATCGCTTTATTCATATCACCACCATTGCGCTGAACAGTAGCAGCAAACTGGTTACGGAATTGCAAGCCTAAATCAATACCAGACACATTAATATTACGGACTTTCCACTGGTCACCTTTATCTGTCAACTGGAACGATACAGGGATTTTCTCACCATTATGTAAGAAGTCTAATGTAACAACGGGGTTCTTACTATTGGTCGACTTAAAAGGACGCATCGTATAGCTTTCATTGGTATATTTAGCGAAAGCACCGCCATAGTTTTCAATAATCACAGCACGGAAATTTTGCTCAAACTGAGCACGTTGCGCAGCTGTTGTATATTGATTGTTTGCATACGTACCTAATACGATACGTGTAAATGCTTGTGAATCAACATACGGATCAAGATTTTGACGAATAATCGATTTTACTAAAGCAGGATTACTTTGTAATTTCGCATGATCTGCTTTTAAACGTGTAATTAAACCATCAGCCACACGTTTAACAAAATCAGGTGGGGTTTCTGTTGGTGCTGCAAATGCAGCACTCGCAAGCATGGTTGATAATACACTTGCTGTTAACGTCTGTTTCAATAATGTATTCACTTCAATCTCCTAACCTGAATTACTCAACAAATGACGGTTCTGCTTCAGTAGCAGCTGGCTGCGATGCCGAACTCTCTGAAGTTGTTGAGCTTGATGTGGCTTTACCAGCACCACCAGTAATAAACTTACTGATCAAATCTTCTAAATCCATTGTACCTTGGGTATTTGAAACAACATCACCACGTTTTAGGTAATTCACACCACCACCTGGTACAACTTTCAAATACTTCTCACCCAGTAAGCCATTGGTTGCAACCATAATATAAGCATCCTCATCCAAACTGGTGATGGAGGTCATGTTACTGATAAGTTGCTGTTCCATTGCTTTTTGTTTCGCAGCATCAGCTTGTTGATAATCTGAGCTATAACGCAATTCTTCTAAGGCATTTTTCTGCACTTCTTTTAATTGCTCAGTATTAAAGCTGGTTAATTTACCATCCAAATCAAACTTAACTGTTGCTAAACGTGTTACTGGATCAAGCGTAATAGATTCTACACGACCAATGGTCACACCACTCATGGTCACCTTTGCTCGTGGTTTTAAACCATTTACGTTATCAAACTGCGCTGTCATGCTATAGCTATCACGTAGATTTGTACCCACTAAACCACTAACTTTCATCGCAAGAAAAAATAGAGCGATACCGAAGATAATCACAAAAATACCTACGGCCAGCTCACTAGTACGTGATTTCATTAAATCCCTCCGAACATGACCGCAGTCAACACGAAATCAAAACCTAATACACAAAGTGAAGAATATACGACCGTTCTAGTCATCGAAGTCGCGATACCCTCTGGCGTTGGATCACAAGCATAACCTTGATAGACCGCAACCCATGTACAAATCAGCGCAAAAACAATACTTTTAATAATAGTGCCATTAAAAATATCATGCCCAAACTGAACTGTACTTTGCATACCACCCCAGAAAGAACCTTCATCAGCACCTAAAAAATCTACGCCAACCAACTTGCCACCAATGATACCGATCGTTGCAAAAATCACAGTCAACATCGGCAAACTAACAATACCTGCCCACAAACGCGGAGCCACAATTTGACGAAGTGGATCAACGCCAATCATTTCCATACTGGCCAATTGTTCACTCTGTTTCATTGAACCAATTTCGGCAGTGAGAGCCGAGCCTGCGCGCCCTGCAAATAATAATGCAGCAACAACAGCAGCAAGTTCACGTAACAAAGTTAACGAAATCGCAGTCCCCAACATGGCTTCACTACCAAAAGTGACCAAAATGCTATACATCTGCAAGCCAAGGACAGCGCCAATAAACAAGCCTGAGACAGCAATAATCAGCAGAGACATGACCCCAACACGATGCATCTGATACACAAAGCGTTGAAAGCCACCCTTTGAAGGCGCTGAAAATAAAATCTGGATGAGCATAAGTGACGCTGCACCTATCCCCTTTATTCGCTCAATAACGAGTCTACCTAACCAGGCAATCGTATTCATGCACGAACCTCGTTATCTAAATATGCTTGATGAGTAAATTGATATTCAACAGGTCCCTCAGCTGAGCCTGTTAAAAATTGACGTACAAATGGGGAAGCATGTGCCTGTAGCTGCTCAGGTGAACCTTCACCCTGAATTTTGCCTTCAGCAACCACATAAATATAATCAGCAATCGATAATGTCTCTGCGACATCATGCGAGACAATAATTGTTGTTAAGTCTAAAGCTTCACGCAAAGAACGAATCAATCGTGTTAGAACACCTTTAACAATTGGATCTTGGCCAGCGAATGGCTCATCATACATAATCAATTCTGGATCAAGTGCAATCGCACGCGCTAAAGCAACACGACGATTCATACCTCCCGAAAGTTCAGATGGCATTAATGGTTCAGCACCGCGTAACCCAACCGATTCCAACTTTAAAGCGACTAACTCAGCAATCAAATGTTCTGGTAATTGTGTATGCGCACGAATAGGAAATGCAACATTTTCATAAACTGACATATCAGTAAATAACGCACCACTCTGGAATAACATCCCCATACGTGCACGTGCAGCAAACAAGTCTGGACGAGACATGGCTGCAATATTCTTACCATCGAGCAATACTTCACCACGATCAGGGATTAACTGCCCACCAATCAAACGGAGCAAAGTGGTTTTACCTGTTCCCGAAGGTCCCATAATTGCAGTAATTTGACCACGTCGAATTTTAAGACTGACATCATCATAAATGACGCGTTCCCCTCGGTTAAAGCTCAAGTTTTTAACTTCAATTAGGGCTTCAGCATCGAGAGGAGATTTGTTATTCATACTGGCATTCATTCCTGCACTTTTTATGCACGCATACTATACACTGAAAGATTAAGCGCTTGTTTTTATTTTGATATGCTACGTATGAAGATTATTAATTTATGTAATTGTTCTTTTTATCAACTTCTGTGCTCAACTCATGCTGTGAGCTTGCATTCAAAGAGTCGGTATGATTGCGTGCAATAAGTGCATATGCAAAAAATAACCCATTACAAAGCATTAAAATAACAAACAGACATGGCAGCCCTTCACCACAAATGAATGACCATATTTGACTTAAAAGACTTTTATTTTGCTTAACCCTATTCATTTCTTCTGTAAAATTTGAATTAGTAGACATTTTTCGAATTTTACATGACTAATCCTAAATAAAAAAGCCAGTTTTACAACTGGCTTCTTCTTTTCATCGGTTTTTAACTATTAAAAATCGTTTTTGCGACGACGGTCACCACCGAAGCCACCTTCACGTGCTGGACGATCACCAAAATCACGCTTTGGACGGTCTTCACCACCGAAACTACGCTTTGGACGGTCTTCACCACCGAAACTACGTTTTGGGCGATCTTCACCACCGAAACTACGTTTTGGACGGTCACCAAAACCACCTTCACGTTGTGGGCGATCACCAAAATCACGCTTTGGACGGTCGCCGAAGCTACCTTCACGACGTGGTTTGTAATCTACACGGTTACCACGGTTGTCATCATTCGAATCAAAACGTGGTTTATCATTGAAACCACCTTCACGACGTGGGCGATCTGAATTGAACTCGCGACGTGGACGGTCTTCACCACCAAAACTACGCTTTGGACGATCTTCAAAACCACCTTCACGACGTGGGCGATCTGAATTGAACTCGCGACGTGGACGATCTTCACCACCAAATGATGGACGTTCACCACGTGGTTTATCATCAAAGTTACGACGTGGACGGTCTTCAAAACCACCTTCGCGACGTGGACGGTCAGAGTTAAACTCGCGACGTGGACGATCTTCACCACCGAATGATGGACGCTCACCACGTGGTTTATCATCGAAGCTACGACGTGGACGATCATCACCGCCTTCACGACGTTTGAAATTGCTCTCGCCTTCAAAACGACGACCACCACCAAAACCACCACGACCGCCATCACGGCCGCCACGACCACGACCACCGCCATCACGACCGCGACCACCACCATCACGACCTGAACGAGCAGGAGGTGGAGATGGCTCTAAACCTTCAATTTCAGATACATTTAAACGTGCATCTAAATAATCTTCTAACGCACGGATTTTGCCACGCTCACGATAAGTCGCAAGTGTAATCGCTTGACCTGTACGACCCGCACGACCTGTACGACCAATACGGTGTACATAGTCTTCGTTTTTCATCGGTAAACCGAAGTTAATAACATGAGAAATAGTTGGTACGTCTAAACCACGTGCAGCAACATCAGTTGCAACTAAGATTTTTGCACGACCTTCACGGATGCTGCGTAAACGACGGTTACGAACGGTTTGTGGCATAGCACCATGCAATGCAACAACTGAGTGACCTGCTTCAGCCAATTCTTCAGCAAGCATATCTGTATCTTCTTGCGTGCTTGCAAAGACAACAGCTTGATCTACTGACTCGTCAGACAACCAGTGAGTAAGTAATTTTTTCTTATGCTCAAAGCCATCTGTCCAATGTAATGTTTGAGTTACATCAGTATTAGTGCTGTGACCAGTTTCAATTGCAATACGTTGTGGATCATTCATCATACGTTCAGCAAGACGAATAATACGATCAGCAAAAGTCGCAGAGAACATTAATGTTTGATTACGGTTTGCAGCTAACTCACCAATTGCTTCTAAATCTTCAGAGAAGCCTAGATCAAGCATACGGTCAGCTTCGTCGACGATTAACGATTCAACTTTATCAAGTTTCAATTGGCGACGATTTACTAAGTCAAGCAAACGACCTGGCGTTGCAACAATCACTTGTGCGCCTTTAAGCTGTTGAATTTGCTTACCAAAAGGCATACCACCCATAATTGCAGCAATACGAACACCTTTCATATGACGTACAAATGCAATCGCATCTTGGCTTACTTGTTGAGCCAATTCACGCGTAGGACATAAAACCAAGATGCTTGGTTGAGTCACAGCTTTCATGCGCTCTTTAAATGGCACAAAAGTTTCCTGACCTGCCAAAGCATTTAATGTAGGGAGTAAAAATGCTGCAGTTTTACCAGAACCTGTCTGGCTTGAAACTAATAAATCTTTTCCATCTAACGCAGCTGGAATCGCTTGTTCTTGCACAGGAGTTGGGCTTGTAAAACCTAAACCTTCTAGGGCTTGTTGTAAGGTTTCGTGCAAAGAAAATTCGGCAAAAGTTTTGCTCATAGAGAGTTTCACCCTAATGGGTGCTCCATTTTAATAAATACAAAAAATAGACATCGGCAAAAAGCGGCAAAGCGACTCAAGCTGAAAATAGATGAAGTTCAGCGGCAATCCGAATAACGACGATGTGGACTAAACGCACGCTTGATTACTGCCTCAACCTGAAGAATCGCTAAGCGATTTGGGCGCAAGATATGGTCCTCTCTATGGACAGCGTGCGCTAATATGAATAGAACTGAATGTTCAGGTAATGAACTGGAATTTAAGTGCGTGGGCGGATTATAGCAGAATAATTTTAAAAGTCACCCTTTTTAATAGGTTTTTTCTATCCATTTCGATTATTCATTGATTTTATAAGAATTTAGCTTAAATATATTTATACACAAACAAAAATTTTAAAACCTCTATGCTACTAAAATCATTATTCATCTTATGGCTATTAGGATGCCTCAATATTATCTATTTCGGTTTTCAACTTGATCCATTTCTTATAAAGAATGAACCAGAGTATATTTATCACTACCCTACAGATGGTGTAATCCTAATTTCTTTATTTTTTTCTAGTTATTTTATCGTTACATATTTTCTAGAATCGACTTCATCTATTCAAAAACATCCCTTTAGAAGTTGCACGATTTTAAGCACTATTACTTTCATACAACTTTTAATTGCATATAGCAGTGCTATGCATGCACCACCTTTTATGTGGGCATATATGATAAATATATTTATATTATTCTTTTTTCATCTTGTTCTATGTGTTTCTATTATTAGGCATAAAAAAGAGTAGCAATCGCTACCCCTTTTCTAAAAATCCACAAATTATTTTGCAGCATCGCCCCAAGCAGGAACAACTGTTTGCATCAATGGTTTTAACATTTTCAATGAGCAAGCAAGTACTTGACCATTATCAAATGATTCATTACCACCACGAGCATCAACAACTACACCGCCCGCTTCTTTTACAATCAGCTCACCCGCAGCAATATCCCACGGTTTTAAACCAAGCTCAAAGAAACCATCAAAACGACCTGCAGCGACATAAGCTAAATCCAAAGCAGCAGAGCCACCACGACGAATTTGCGCGCCTGATTTAGTTACAGCCAACAAAGAAGCGAAATGTTGTTCTGCATAAGAAACAATTTCACCATTACGTTTCGCACGATAAGGATGACCTACCGCAAGGAATGTGTTTTCTAAAGAGTCTTTAACATTGACACGGATACGGCGTTGGTTCATGACTGCGCCACGACCACGGCTTGCAGAGAATAATTCATCACGCACTGGATCATAGATCACACCGTGCTGAGTTACGCCTTTATGTTGTACAGCGATAGAAATACAGAAATGAGGAAAACCGTTGATAAAGTTTTGAGTACCATCTAAAGGATCAATCACCCAGCACCAATCTGCATCGTGACCTTTACCTTCTTGCATGCCAAACTCTTCACCAAGGAAGCTATGGTTTTTATAACTTTTACGAAGCGTATCAATTGTAAGCTGTTCGATATAACGGTCAACACGCGTTACTGGACCATCGATGCCTTTTTCTTCAACTTGTAAATCGAGTTTATGACGATTTTGATGTGCCTTTAAAAGCTCTTGACCAACTGTTTGAGCCGCACGCGCAGCCATAACCACCATAGGTTCCATTGAACACCCACTACAAATTTGAAGATTTTGACAAAGAATAATGCATAAAAGCCCTCATATTCTATCAAATATAAGGGCTTTTAGGTAAAAAATGTTTGCGAAAGATTATTTTCTAATTTACAAAGCGTTAGCGACTTATAACCAAGCTTGTTCTATTGAAAGCAAAATACCTTTGCCATCTAAGCCACAGTCAATGAGCATTTGCTGATGAGTTGCTTGATGTAAAAATGCATCTGGCAAACCTAGATTTAAAATTGGCTTAATGATTTTAGCTCGTGCTAAAAATTCATTTACTGCACTTCCCGCACCAGCCATAACCGCATGTTCTTCTACAGTCACAAAAAGTTTTGTGTCAGCAGCTAAGTCACGAAGTATCTGCTCATCTAATGGTTTTACAAACCGCATGTTGACCACACGTACAGCAACCGAATGTTTACTTGCAAATAATTCTGCTGCTTCAACTGATGCTGCAACACGGCTACCAAAAGCAAGGATACTGATCTGCTGATCTGCGTCCTGATTAAATTGCGCAACAATTTCAGCTTTACCAATTTCTAAAGCAGTCATTTGCTGTTGGATTTCAGCATCTGTACCAACACCTCGCGGATAACGTACGGCAGTTGGTCCATTATAGTGATATGCCGTATGCAACATCTGACGACATTCATTTTCATCTTTTGGTGCCATGATCACCATGTTAGGTACAGTACGCATATAAGCATAATCATATGCACCTGCATGGGTCGGGCCATCTTCACCGACTAAACCAGCACGATCAATCCCAAAAGTGACATCTAGATTTTGCAAGGCAACATCATGGATCAATTGATCATAGCCGCGTTGTAAAAAGGTCGAATAGATTGCTACAACAGGTTTTAAACCTTCACACGCCATACCCGCTGCTAAAGTCACTGCATGTTGTTCAGCAATCGCCACGTCAAAGAAACGTTCAGGGTATTGCTTTGCAAACTGAACCATCCCTGAACCTTCACACATCGCTGGGGTAATTGCGAGTAAACGATCATCTTGCGCTGCTTCATCACATAACCATTGTCCAAACACGTCTGAGTATTTAGGCGGTGATTTTTTTGCAGGAGCAGATGCTGTAGGTGCAATTTTAGTAATAGCATGGTAGGTAATCGGGTCTGCTTCAGCTGGCGCAAATCCTTTACCCTTTTTGGTATAAATATGAACTAAACGAGGGCCTTTACGTTTTTTTAGCGCATGGAAAACTTGTGTGAGTTGTTCAACATCATGCCCATCAAATGGCCCAAAATAATCAAAACCGATCGCTTTAAATAAGTTATCCGCTGCATCTGTTGCAGATTGATGTAACCGTGAGTTATAAGTCCACTTCGGATGTGGCTGAACATAGGCTTGGCCATGTTCGTCGACATTCACCAGTTGACCTGTTTCCCAAATTGCAGCCAAATGTCTTGCAAAGCCACCCGTACTGCATGAAATCGACATATCGTTATCATTTAAAACGACGATCAGATCAGCATCATGTGCAACCGCATCATTCATGGCTTCAAATGCCATACCTGCTGTCATTGCACCATCACCAACAATTGCAACCACATCACACGGATCTTTTTGATAACGACGCGCAAGCGACATTCCCAGACCTGCAGAAATTGCTGTTGACGAATGCCCTACACCAAAGGTATCAAATTCAGATTCTTCACGCGCAGGGAAAGCGGCTAAACCATCTTTACTACGAATCGTAGTAATTCGTTCACGACGCCCCGTCAGTACTTTATGTGGATATGCTTGATGACCCACATCCCAAACCAAACGGTCTTGCGGCGTATTAAAACAATAATGCAGTGCAACCGTTAATTCGATTACACCAAGATTTGCGCCAAAGTGGCCACCGCTTTGCCCTGCCGCATACAAAATATATTGACGCAACTCATCCGCCACTTGTGCGAGTTGGCTTTGCTCGAGCTGACGTAATTGTTGTGGATGATCAATTCCATCTAACAATGGCGTAACAGGACGTTGAGTTGGAATTTCGGTATACAACATAATGTGGCAAAGCCTTTTTAAGCCTGGCAAATCCGAAGCTGGGTTAAATGGGGGCAATCATACAATTAAATACGATCTACCTTCAATCAGCCACATGTGCGAATGATGTAGTGCTGAACATTCTCAAGCCAATCTTAAACAACTGACTTACAGATTATCCTGAATTATGTCACTGTTTATCAACCATTATTGTGTGCTTTCTATGAAAAAGAAAAACTTATGTGAAAAATCAGAAATTCCAATTCACTCAATCTTCACACATTAAGCTATACTTTGACAGTTTTTACTAACATAGCGAGCTCTCTGTGCCGATTGAATTTATTGCAACATCAAAGCTACCAACTGCTTTTGGTGACTTCAATATTTCTGTGTTTCAAGACCCTCAAACGGGCGAAGAACATGTGGCGCTTTCTAAAGGTTTAGAAACTCCTCCAACAGGACCTGTTTTAGTCCGTATTCATTCAGAATGCTTAACAGGTGATGCTTTCGCTTCATTAAAGTGTGACTGTGGTCCTCAATTACAAGCGACTCAACGTTTGATTAATGAAGCAGGCCAAGGTGTGATTTTATATCTACGCCAAGAAGGTCGTGGGATTGGTTTAACGAATAAAATCCGCGCCTATGCTTTACAAGATCAAGGGCATGATACGGTTGATGCTAACTTATTGTTAAATCTTCCCGCTGATGCACGTCGCTATGACATGTGTAGCATTATGCTGGATCATCTACAAATTAAAGAAGTTAAGTTAATTACGAATAACCCGTTAAAACTTAAAGCCTTAACTGATTTAGACATCAATGTGGTTGAGCGTGTACCGTTAACAGTAGGCCGTAACCCATTTAATGAACAATATTTAAAGACCAAACGTGAGCGTATGGATCATCTCTATCAAAAAGATGACTTCTGAGTTATGTTGCTGCTTAGATAAGAGTATTTATCAAAATGAAATTATTAAGCATTTTCTTAGTAACAGGTCTCCTGTTACTAAGCGGCTATAGTAAGGCAAAAGAACATCCAGATAACTCATTAAATACTGGAATTATCAAACAATTATATCAATTTCAGAAACAAGATCACTTTGCTGGGGATGGTTATCTATATACAGGTGTTCAAGACAAACAACAAAAAGAATTACTGAATCAAAAAGTAGCTCAGACGGCTGAAGCTTATATCCAGCTTTATCAGAGCTCGGAACAACCAAATAAAGAACAACGACTTAAAATACTTTCTGATGGTATCCATCAAATTGATCCTGATTCACTCGATACAGAAGATAGAGAACAGGTAGCGACTACATTTGAACATTTTTTAGATATCACAGGCTTGGAAAGTTCTGAAGGTATTTTAAATACTTGGCTATATAACGAAGAAATTAACAAACTTATCGAAGATAATCATTCTACGCAGTCAAAGTAGGAAGCATTTTAGCTCCGCAGAATTTTGTCATACCCGATCACACATTTTTAATATAGATTCAAAAATTCCTTACTTTTTTTATGGTTTTATGTTTTGATATCAATAATTCTTATATCTTATCAAGAGGATCATCATGCAGCATCCAACTTCAGCTGATATTCAACGTGTTCGCGAGTTTTTACTCGACTTACAAGCACGTATTTGTGCAGAATTAGAACAACAGGAACGTGCAGGCGGTGGCACTGCTGAGTTTATCATTGATGATTGGCAACGAACTGAAGGTGGTGGCGGTCGCTCTCGTGTTCTGCAAAATGGTGAAGTCATTGAAAAAGGCGGAGTGATGTTTTCCCACATCAACATCAGTAAACTTCCTGCTTCGGCAACTGAACGCCATCCTCAAATTGCAGGTGCAAAAGCACAAGCGTTGGGCGTTTCTTTAGTTATTCATCCTAAAAATCCCAATATCCCAACTTCACATGCCAATGTACGTTTATTTGTTGCTGAACCTGAGGGTCAAGACCCTGTTTGGTGGTTTGGCGGTGGCTTTGATCTCACACCTTTCTATCCAGATGATCAAGATATTCAAAACTGGCATCAAACCGCTTATGACTTATGCCAGCCGTTTGGCGAACATATTTATGCTGAACATAAACAATGGTGTGATGATTATTTCTACTTAAAACATCGTGATGAACAACGTGGTGTAGGTGGTTTATTCTTTGATGATTTGAACCAATGGGACTTCGAAACTTGCTTTAAATATATTCAAGCCATTGGTAATGGTTATTTAGAAGCAATCTTGCCTATTTTTGAAAAGCATCGTGAACAGCCTTATACCGAAGCTCAACGTGAATTCCAATTGTATCGTCGTGGTCGCTATGTTGAATATAATCTAGTCTACGACCGTGGTACGTTGTTTGGCCTACAAACGGGTGGTCGTATTGAGTCGATTTTAGTTAGCTTGCCTAATCTCGCGGGTTGGTCTTATCGCCCTGAATGGGATGCTGATTCAATAGAGAAACGTTTAACGGATTATTATCTAAAACCTAGAGATTGGTTGAGTTTAAATAAATAATTGACCGTAATTGTTCAAAGCACCTGAATTTAGGTGCTTTTTTTGTACCTAAAGATTATCGTATATTGTGTCCGCATAAGCATTCAAATATGTTTAATAGCCTCTGTCCTCTCTTTCAACTTTGGATAAAAGTATGACCAAACAATTTGCTGTCATTGGGAATCCGATTGAACAATCTCGATCACCAGAACTCCATCATGCATTTGCAGCAAAAACGGGGGTCAATTTAGACTATAAAAAAATTCTTGCGCCCTTGGATGGTTTTGAAAGTACAACAAAAGATTTTTTTGCTCATGATGGCATTGGAATGAATGTAACTGTGCCGTTTAAAGAGCAGGCATTTGCTTTATGTGATCAACTTACTGAACGTGCCAAAATTGCCAAAGCTGTGAACACCTTGTGGATGCAAGATGGCAAACTGTTTGGAGATAATACCGATGGTCAGGGTTTAGTTGCCTCCATTCAAGCCTTAGGTTGGGACCTTAAAAATAGTCGCATTTTAATCTTAGGTGCTGGTGGTGCAACACGTGGTGTCATTTATCCTTTAGTACAAGCAGGCGCAAAACAGATTGTCATTGCCAATCGTACACTTGCTCGAGCTGAACAATTGGTCTCCGATTTAAAAGATGCCGTGCCGCAGGCGCAACTCTCAGCGCTCAGCTTGGAACAACTTGTTGGTGAATTTGATTTTGTCATCAATGCCACTTCTGCCAGCTTAACTGGTGATACTTTACAACTCCCGGAATGCTTGGTTTTTCACCATGCCTATGAAATGGCTTATGGCAAACCTTCAAGCTTTTTGGATCAAGCTCAAGAGCGTCAAGTTCCGTCAACAGATGGTTTTGGTATGTTGGTGGGTCAAGCGATTGAAGCTTTTTCTATTTGGAATGGGGTCAAACCTGAATTAAAAGATTTCTTATGACCCATCTATAAATATTAATGAGCAAAAAAGAACCTGCATTACGCAGGTTCTGTTCAAGTAATCACCTATTATTTTGCCGTTAGCATTTTCAAATACACTTCTTTAAAGATTTCATAATCAATAAATTCATTGTGTTCAATCTTTAATGATTTAATACTCTTTTCGGACAACTGATTTTTACGAGCATCGACATATACTTGCCCTAAAATCGCTGCGGTTTGTGCCAATAATGGTTTTTCCTCACTTGAAACTCCATTATCACGCTCAAATTGAACTTGATACTGTTGAGCAAATAGCTGCTGTGGCTGTTTATATTGAGCTTGTAGCTTTTTCCAAGCTTGACGATCTTTATCACCATGCATCGCATCATTTACAAGACGATTAACAGCTTGCCCTAGCTTGTCATCAAACTGATCATCTTGCTCAAGATGATGTTTCTTCTGTAATGCTTCAATGCTCTTCAACGCCTTACCTTGTGGATTATAGATGTCATCTGTAGCATACCAATAGGCATAAACAGCCGCGATTTCCTGCAATTCCTGACTTGTATAACGTTGTGCAATTTCTGCTTTATTTTCTATCAGCTTGGCAATAAATACCGCTTTAAATGTTTGCTCATAACTGTGTGTTGCATCATATCGCTGTTCTGCAATGACCTTGAGTTGATCCTCTAAAGATAACGTATAAGGTTCAGCTGAACGCTCTTGAATGCCGGTCTGTCCCAATTTTTCTGAGAAACTACCAATTGCTTGTTCCAACATTGAGCCTTTACTTGCTTCAGCCCATGTTTTCGCTCGTTTCAATTGAGCCTGATCAATTGGCGTTGCTTGGCCATAATTGAAAATCAACATATCTGCTTTAAGATTAAAACGAGACTTCAGTTCAGGTAGTGCATAATTCAAATCATAATCAATTTTAACTGCTCGCCCTTGCGCATCTAAACCAATATCCATAATAAATGGATTACGTTTGTCTTGAGGGGGCAACGTTTCTTCAATCTCAGCCTGATGCTTGATCCATAGCGCTTTAAATGCCTGATCATCAATAAATTGATTTTGATCATATACAGCAAATTCTTTTTCTACGCTTTGTAATTTTTCAACATAAGATAGAAAACCTGATTCGGCTTTTTTCGTATTAAAAACATCAATATCGTAAATACTTTCACAATACTGTGCATCTCCATAAGCAGCCTGTTTAGCATTCTGAAGCGCTGTACATTGGGCCTCTGTTAAACCTTGCTCATCTTCTGAGGAAGAAGCTGCATCTGCGGCAGCATCAGCTGATTCTGAATCATCAGCAACTATCCCAGCTTCCTTGGCAGCATCCATCGCTTGCTGCGCTGTATCGGATACCTTTGGATCAGCTTCATCTTCAACACCAAAGTGCTGATTCACTAAACGATATAATTGCTGACTGACGACACTTGCATCATCTGCGGAATCTTTACTCGCTAATATGGATGCCGCTGCATCAGGCTTGGTTTTGCTTGCAGCATTGGTTTCATCAGCAATCAGCTTTTCTAAATTTTGTCCTTGAATGTTTAAAATGCTTTGCATTAAATATTTTTCATTCACTTTGCTGTACAAATTCGCTTGTAAAATTAATTCTTCAATCGATGTTTTTAAGCGAATTTTTTCGACTACTCCTAAATTTCGATCAGCAGCGGAGACAGACAATGCTTGAATGTTATTTTGATCAGCTAAACGATAATAAACAGCACTTGAAGCTTTCACATACTCTGCAAATTTTTTGTAATCCACTTGCTTAAACATTGCCTGATATTTTGAAAAATCCAAATAAGCTAAATTATTTTGATTTTCTTTGTTCACCAAATACGGCATCAAAGCAAAGTAATTGATATAAAACTTATAATTATTTAAATCTAGAACCATCGGCACTTTTGCTTGAACTAACAAGGTTGGTTTTTCATAACGTGCTGTCAGATTAAACGAACCCATTTTCTGACGATAGTGGACTGAGCCATCATATTCAAATTGCATATCATTCAATATATTGGTCATGATCTGAGCAAATTTATCAGCTTTAGAACCACCAGAACTTTTGGGCTGTTGTGCCAAGGCATTATAGAGTGCCTGCTTCTGTTTGCCGTTTAAATTAACCTTTTGCTCTTGTAAATATTGATCCACTTTTTGTTTGAGTGCTGCATCTAAAGTCGCCTTTTCTGACGAGGTGTTTGATTTATTTTGATCTAGGTCGACATGAACTTTAAATTTGCCACGATAATCGTAACTCGGATATTCATACATTGCATTAAGACTATTAATTGCCTTTTGCTCTAAATTCTGAGAACCTGAATTGGTTTTAATGACATGCTGCGAACATGCAGAAAGACTAAGACCTAACAAGCATAATGTTAAATATTTTAAACGCATAGCTTTACCAAACACCCTTATATCGTTATATTTTCAACTATAAAATAGATCATTTTTCACATATAATATATACGAAGACTCTAACAGAAAAATGATTTTCTTACTCACAACTCATTTCGAAAATTAGCTTTTCTGACAATTTTTTCCCTAGAGTTTATCAATGTATTTTTATCACTATTATGAATAATCAAAGTATCGAAACAGATAATCCAAAATGATTCAAATACAGGATTAAGATTATGCCAGCTTATAAAGCCCCTCTCCGCGATATTCGTTTCTTAATGAACGAAATGTTAGATTATCCAGCACATTACCAAACTTTGACAAGTGGTCAAAATGCGGATGCTGAAACCGTTGATATGATTCTTGAAGGTGCGGCAGATTACTGCGAAAACGTACTTTCTCCACTGAACCAATCTGGTGATGAAGAAGGTTGTACTTTCAATAATGGCGAAGTAACAACGCCTAAAGGTTTTAAAGATGCTTACGACCAGTTCGTAATGGGCGGTTGGCAAGGTCTTTCTTATCCAGAAGAGTTTGGTGGTCAAGGCTTACCAATGTCTTTGAACCTCATCAAATCTGAAATGATGGGTACTGCGAACTGGTCATTTACAATGTACCCAGGTTTAAGTACGGGTTGTATGAATACCATCATGCAGTTCGGTACTGATGAGCAAAAAAATACCTATATGCCTAAACTTGTTGAAGGTACTTGGTCAGGCACAATGTGCTTAACTGAACCTCAATGTGGTACAGACTTAGGTCAAGTTAAAACTAAAGCTGAACCTGCTGCTGACGGTACTTATAAAATCTCTGGTACTAAAATCTTCATCTCTGCGGGTGAGCATGATTTAACAGAAAATATCATTCATATCGTACTTGCGCGTCTTCCAGATGCACCTGCTGGTACTCGTGGTATTTCTTTATTTATCGTACCTAAATTCATCCCAACTGCTGATGGCGGTGTAGGTGAGCGTAACACGGTTTCTTGTGGTTCGATCGAACACAAAATGGGTATCCGTGCTTCAGCAACTGCTGTATTGAACTTTGACAATGCAACAGGTTACCTCATCGGTGAAGTAAACAAAGGTTTACATGCCATGTTTACGTTCATGAACACTGCACGTATTGGTACAGCGGTTCAAGGTATTGCGCATGCTGAACTTTCTTTCCAAGGTGCATTACCGTATGCGAAAGATCGTATGTCTATGCGTGCCCTTTCTGGTAAGAAAGAGCCTGAGCGTGTAGCTGATGCGATTATTCACCATGCTGACGTTCGTCGTATGTTGTTAACTCAAAAAGCGGTTGCAGAAGGCGGTCGCGCAATGATCTATCATGCTGCTAAACTTGCAGACAAAATGACAGATGCATTAGTCAATGGCGATCAAGCTGCTTATGAGGCTGCTGACGACAAACTAGGTTTCTATACGCCGATTTTAAAAGGTTTCTTGACTGAATTAGGTCTAGAAGCTTCGAACCATGGTATGCAAGTATACGGTGGTCATGGTTTCATCAAAGAATGGGGTATGGAACAAATCGCACGTGATGCACGTATCTCAACATTGTATGAAGGTACAACGGGTATCCAAGCACTTGACTTATTAGGTCGTAAAGTTCTTTTAAGTTCAAAAGGTAAAGTCGTTCGTGACTATACTGCTGAAATCTTGAAATTCTGTGCTACGCATGCGCGTAACAAGTATTTACGTCGTTTCGCTTGGGACTTAACGAAACTTTGCGCTCAATGGAACACTTTAACTGTTCGCATCATGCTTGCAGCTCGTAAAGACCGTGACATCGTATCTTCTGCTTCTAATGATTTCTTGATGTTCTCTGGTTATGTAATGATGGCTTATTTCTGGGCTCAACAAGCAGTGATTGCTTCTGAGAAACTAGAAGCTGGTAACGGCATTGAAACTCCAGAATTCTATAAAGCAAAAATCAAAGTTGCTGACTTCTACTTTGACCGCTTATTGCCGCGTGCACAAGGTCATGCAGAATCAATGGTAACGACTTCACGTACTTTAACTTCACTTGCTCCAGAACACTTCAGCTTCGATTACTAATTCAATCAGAACTGATCAATAAAAAGAGCGCTTCAAGCGCTCTTTTTTTATGGAAGCTTTATTTCACTTTTTTAAACACATAAGCTTGTTTCGGGAAAGGATATTCTTTAAAAAAAACACGATTTCGCCCATGGTCACCATTCCAAATTTGCTCAAGATCCATAACCAAATCATGATTTTGATTAATTTGATAATACAAATTTACATTGGCTGCATCACAACGGACAATAAGTTCCTTCCCTGCCTCATGAACATGCCATTGCACCTGCTTACAGGTTTGCTCTATTTTGGTCATATTGCGCGATGGATCTGAACCCAACCGTCCGAAACTGGTATTGGTCCAATAGACTGAACCATCTTCTAATAAATTTAAGATATATTCCGCTTCTTTTTCATCTTTAACACAACCAGCAAACGCATCAGTACAAGGAATACGCGCATGATAGCGCCCAACATATTGCATATCTTGTTGAGTCGGTTGCGTCATATGTTTAGAAGCAACATGAGGAACTGTTGCTTGTCCAGCAACCTCAGTCAATGACATTCCTTCACTTGCACTTGTTCGTGCTTGCTCAGCATCTAACATGACAGGAATAGAACTTTCATCAGTAGTTGGCTGCGCTTGGTTTGATGTTTTTATTGAATCTGGATGATAGCTATCACAAGC
Organism: Acinetobacter sp. AG1; assembly: GCF_001005525.1. NCBI lineage: Bacteria > Pseudomonadati > Pseudomonadota > Gammaproteobacteria > Moraxellales > Moraxellaceae > Acinetobacter > Acinetobacter sp. AG1. The sequence continues at coordinate 69,517 of NZ_LBMZ01000109.1, forward strand.
ACTCAACCCCAAACTCAATAAAAATCCTACACTAACATGCTGTAAGAAGAACCTGAACTGCATATCCACAAATCTCTAATATCAACATCGTTGTCACACTTTTTTCAAAAAACACCCCATGGTTCTGCAAAATATAGGAAGCATTTGAATATTCGTCTATTCCCCAAATGGGTAATTATGGCGGACGTAACTTGATGAAATAGCAAATTAACAAAGCAGTATGCTTTAAGTCGGTGCATTTTAGGCGATACTGTCGTTTTTTCCATCAGCCTTTTACACACCGTAACGATTCTCCCATCTGTTTAAACTTTAAAAAAACCAGTTCATCCCTATCTCATTATTAACAGCGATTTATCATGAATGAAGCCTCATTCTGTTGCTGTATCAAATATTTTAGGAGAAAAATTAAATGGCCAATTCTGGTTTATATCGCTCAAACCGACAAAGCATGATCGCTGGTGTAATGGGCGGTATTGCGGAACGTTTTGGTTGGAATGCAAATTTATTACGCTTGATCTTTGTAGTGATTTCACTCATGAGCGCAGCTTTCCCTGGTATTTTGGTTTACCTAATTTTGTGGTTAGTGATTCCAAAACAACAGCAAAGTCGCGTTGATTATGTACAGGGCTATAATCAGCCCGTAAAAACCGTTTATGAAGACCAAAGCATAAAACGTTAATTTCTTTGCCTCTTTTGGTCGCTACGGTTGAATTTCCCCCTAATACAACCGTAGCTTTTTTTATTATGATCGAAGCTTTTGACGATTGAGTTGTTGTTGAAGCGCAGCGATCATATCCGCACGACTAATAATGCCAATCAAACGTTGATTTTCCACTACGGGAATATAATTAAAAGATTTTTCTACAAAATAAGGAATAAGATCTTGAATCGGTTGCAGCGGATCAACTGTTACCACGCGATGACTCATAATTTGATGTACATAGTGTTGCCATGAATTTCTTGGATCTGTTGCACCTTTAAACCACTCCACAACCTCATACAAAGCAAGTGTCCCTACCAAATTATGATCTGAATTTACTACAGGCAAACTCATTAAATTTACCGCTTTGAATTTATCTAAGGCTTGGTGAATATCATCATCTTCATGTAGCTTAATCACATCACGACTCATAATATCTTGGCAAACAAATGAGTGATTCAAACGTTCATTGGCATGCTCTTGTGCCTCTAAAATGATCTTTTCCAAATCATACTGACTAATATCTAATAATTCTGTGTGGTGTGCTAAAGCATACTTAATATCTTTAGGTTGGATCGACACTTTCTGAGTTGGCGTAGGGTCTTTGGAACGCTCATTGAGATGCGCTGTAATCGGATAATGACGCCCAATCAAACGATTGAAAAAGACAGCAATCAACAAAAGTAAAATTGAGTTGAGTAATACGGGATATAAAATAAAGTGGAATCCCAAACGATGTACAGCATCGCCACCTAATACTGCGGTGATTGCAACTGCGCCGCTTGGAGGATGCAATGAATCAGTTGTCATCATCATAAAAATGGCTAACCCAACTGCGACACTAAAAGCAGAGGTTAAATCAGGTAATAACTGTGTACATGTCACACCAATTAAACCTGCCAATATGTTGCCAACCACAACATTCCACGGTTGCGCTAAAGGACTATTCGGAACTGCAAAAAGCAGTACCGAAGAGGCACCCATAGGAGCGATATACCATGCATTCATACCACCCAATACATACCAACTAATTAAAGAGGATATTGCTAAGCCACAAAGCGCACCAAATCCTGAAAGTAAACGTTCTTTCAAAGGTAATACTTTGTAATTCGGTTTTAAGAAATTTAGCCAGTCTGATTGGGTTAAGCTCACAATGCACCTTGCTGGAATAGTGTTGTTTCATTGGTTGCAGCAGTATACGCTGACTCAGACTGAAGATGTATTTAAATTACAGTTTTAAATAATAACGAAAACTGATCAAGGTCAATTTAAATACTCTTTCAATTGCTCCAATCGCTCTGCATATTTTTGCATTGGGCAAAACTCATACATCGGCGAACCGATATAAGCACCAGCATTACGGCATTCTTGATCGACAAAATTTTTCCAGAGCTGTTGTGATTTCATGATGTCCTGATAGCGTTCAGGCTGCTTGTATTCCTGACTCTGTTTTTTTATTTGATCCAATAACTGCACAATCTGTTTTGCGTATAAAGTTTTGGTTCTGGCGCTACAGATCTCCACCACAGCATTATTAATATTCCCCAGTTTTAGCTGTTGAATGGTGTCATCGACACATTGGCTATAAGTATCTATCGCTTTATCTCGCATTTTGGCAAATACCGAAGTACTCAAACAAGCCATAATCAGTACTGATGTTTTTAAAAATAATTTAGTCATGAATGTGCTCTTTTGTTGTATTAGTATTTTTAAAATAATAATCAAAAAATGCCTTAAACGTATTTTTCATTCAGATAACGCCAATAGCGTTTAGGTAAATATTGCACATGTAATTTCACATTCTGACGTTCTTTAATGTTGATACTATTGAAATAATCTTTCCAAAGTTGATCATACAATTCTTCTTGTTCATCTAATTCTAATTGGAAATTTTGACTCGCACCATTTTCGATATTACGTTCAATCTGATGAGCATCTAAAGACACCTCGTGAATTTCGCGTAAATCATAATACAATCCATATTTACGTTGTTCGTCATAAATCAACCAACGTTGATCTTGATAACGACGCTTAAAATGCGGCTGTATCAAAGGCAGCACATTAAAATCAGGACGAACCAAACTTAAAAACAATCCATCTGTGGTTTTCTTAAACCGCACAAAAGCTTCCATACGATGCTTTTCGCGCCCTACCTTTTTCGTCCATTGCGAAATTGCTAAAACACTGGGATGAGAGTAATTTTTTTCGACTGAATGTTGATGCCGAAAAACATAGACACAGTAATTAAATAAATGCTGATAGGCATCCAAGGATTCCGACAAATAAGCAAAATAAAATTGTTTCAGAGATGAATGCGAAAGTTTCTGCTGTAAAGCTGACCAAACACGTGCTGCATGTTGCTCATGATTTGGAATTTCAACCACCGTGGCAAATAAGCCATGCTGTGCACCTTGGTTTAAACACAGTTGAACATGGAATTCTTTAAATTGAAAAGCACGAAATACGCAGTTGAGTAAACCGACCATAGAGCCATCAAAGTAGTAATAAACCACAGCATCACTGAGCATGTTTAAAATCCTAAACTCAATTGCGGTGACAGTTGTTTAACGTATTTAGATGAACCCTGCGTTAATATTTGCTGGCGAATATCAGTCGTAGAAAGCTCTTTTTGAAAACGTGGACTGTCTTCACAACGAATAAAAAATTTGGCACGTGAATATGCCACACCGAGTTGTTTCAGCAAATCAATATGCACTTTACCAAAACGACGCGCTTGTACGATTTTCTTGGCAGACTTCACCCCAATGCCCGGCACGCGCAAAATCATTTGATAATCCGCACGATTTAAATCCACTGGAAACTGTTCAGGATGACGTAGTGCCCAACTCAGTTTCGGGTCTACATCCAAATCTAAATGTGGATGTTTTTCATTGACGATTTCATTGACTTCAAAACCATAAAAACGCATCAACCAATCGCTCTGATAAAGTCGATTTTCGCGTAGCAAAGGCGGTGCAGAACCTACCGCAGGTAAATAGTTATTTTCCGTGTTGATTGGAATATAACCTGAGAAATAGACACGCTTTAACTTGAATTCTTTGTAATGTCGATCTGCCATCACAAGTACGTCTTGATCAGTTTCCTGATGTGCGCCAACCACCATTTGAGTGGTCTGCCCTGCGGGTACATATTTCGGCACATGCTTAATAATTTGACGTTCATCTTTGAGTTGAATGAGTCGATCTCGCACTAGCCCCAAGTCTTTTTGTACTTCTTGATGTGATTTTTCAGGAGCAAACGCTTTTAATCCGACCTCAGTTGGCATTTCTAAATTGATGCTCATGCGATCAGCATAAAGTCCTGCTTCATGAATCAGTTCAGGCGATGCGCCTGGAATGGTTTTGAGGTGAATATAGCCATTAAAATTTTCTTCGAGACGCAGTTTTTTCACCACTTGCAGCATTCGCTCCATCGTATAGTCTGCGGATTTAAAAATCCCTGAGCTAAGGAATAATCCCTCTATATAATTACGACGATAGAAATTGATGGTCAGGTCAACCACTTCTTGTACGGTAAATGCAGCACGTTTCACATCATTAGAACGGCGTGACACACAATAAGCACAATCAAAAATACAGACATTACTGAACAAGATTTTCAGCAATGAAACACAGCGTCCATCTTCGGTATAGCTATGGCAAATCCCTGCCCGACTGGCATCGCCTAAACCTTTGTCTTTATTTTTACGGTCACTGCCGCTGGAGGAACAGGACACGTCATATTTGGCAGCGTCCGCAAGAATCTGGAGTTTTTCACGAATGCGATCAGACATAACAAACACCTCAGTGACAACATCATTTCAAAGCTAACATTTCATGATTTGAAAATTAAGATTGATAAAGATGTTATGCGTCATGAGGTGACGTACAGATTTTTATGTTAGAACTTACTCTCATAAATGAGTAAATGCATAGAAATAATTATTGTTTAAGGAAGATGTGTTTCATTTCCATAAATAAGTTTATTTTCAGTGGCATCGAATACAACTGGAAACCAATCATAATAAGCCATTCGAATCTTTTCAACTCGCATACGGCCAATGACATAAGTATGTCCACCGAGAAGATTAACAGAAAATCTTTCAGGCTCACCACCAACAAGTTGAGAATTATGATCTATTACTAGTTCAGTTGGGCCTTCTTTAACTTTAACAACTAATCCACCATGCACAGATGAATTAAATGCTTTTCCATTAGTAACCTTCCAAGTCCCTTGCTTGCCATTAACTTCAAGTAATAAACCCTCACTCAGTTGATAATGAGAATCAGCTCTAAGCTGATGTTTTATGGAATTTTTACAAGTAGAATCACATTTATTTGTAATTGTCACAATCTTAGATGAATTAATATTAGCATCAGAATACAGTGCTATAGGTGTAGTACTACAAGAACAAAGCAATAACGTATAAATAAAACAAAGTTTTTTTAACATTGTTATAAATTTCCAAAAAATCTAGATTTATCATAAATCAAATTTATGAATTATCTAGATGTTTAATAGCTCAATTCTGGATAGAAGTTTATTGATCTAATGACTGCTCTCTTACTGATAAACGAAAATAAGATGATTGTCATCATTCAACAATAATTTTTAGCAACTCCTTTGCCACTACTCCGCAAAATCCTTATACTTAACCACAATTTTTGTTTGATTCCAGTGGATGCACCATGAGTCGTGCTATATCGCATATTGATACATTTCAGGGCTTAATTCTTGCCCTACAAAACTATTGGGCGGAGCAAGGCTGCGTCGTATTACAACCATATGATATGGAAATGGGCGCAGGTACTTTCCACACTGCAACCTTCTTACGTGCATTAGGTCCAGAAACTTGGAACGCGGCTTATGTTCAACCATCACGCCGTCCAAAAGATGGTCGTTATGGTGAGAACCCGAACCGCTTACAACACTATTATCAGTTCCAAGTGGTACTCAAACCAAATCCAGACAATATCCAACAGCTTTATCTTGATTCATTAAAAGCGATCGGCATCGATACACTGACTCACGATATTCGCTTCGTAGAAGACAACTGGGAATCTCCAACACTGGGCGCTTGGGGCTTAGGTTGGGAAGTTTGGCTCAATGGTATGGAAGTGACTCAGTTCACTTACTTCCAGCAAGTCGGTGGTGTTGAATGCTACCCTGTTACTGGTGAAATCACATACGGTTTAGAACGTCTTGCAATGTACCTTCAAGGTGTAGACTCAGTTTACGATCTTGTTTGGACCAAAGGTCAATTCGGTACCGTAACCTATGGTGATGTATTCCATCAAAACGAAGTTGAGCAATCAACCTATAACTTCGAATACGCGCCAGTCGACAAAATGTTTGAATTGTTCGACTTCTACGAAGCTGAAGCATCTCGCTTAATCGAAGCTGAACTGCCGCTTCCTGCCTACGAACAAGTGATCAAAGCATCGCATTGCTTTAACTTGTTAGATGCACGCGGTGCGATTTCAGTAACTGAACGTCAACGTTATATTTTACGTGTCCGTACTTTGGCTCGTTCAATTGCACAAAGTTATGTGGCTGCCCGTGCCAAACTTGGTTTCCCAATGGCAGAACCGCATTTGCGTGATGAAGTATTGGCTCAGCTTAAAGCACAAGTTGAGGCAGAAGCAGCCCAAGCTGAAAAAGCGAAGGAGAATAAATAATGACAAAGCATACTGTTTTATTCGAACTTGGCTGTGAAGAACTTCCACCAAAAAGCTTAAAAACTTTACGTGATGCTTTAAAAGCTGAAACAGAAAAAGGCTTAAAAGATGCGGGCTTAAATTTTGCTGCGATCGAAGCCTATGCCGCACCACGTCGTTTAGCATTGAAAATTGTTGATATCGATGCTGCTCAAGCAGACACACAAAAACGTTTTGATGGCCCTGCTGTACAAGCCGCTTATGATGCAGAAGGCAAACCAACTAAAGCACTTGAAGGCTTTATGCGTGGTCAAGGCATCACGGTCGATCAGCTTTCGACGTTCCAAGCAGGTAAAGTTGAAAAAGTTTGCTTCTTGAAAGATGTGAAAGGTCAAAGCCTTGACGCTTTACTGCCGCAAATTTTACAAACTGCGCTAGACAACTTACCTATCGCAAAACGTATGCGCTCAGCAGCCAGTCGTACTGAATTCGTGCGTCCTGTGAAATGGGTGGTATTGTTGAAAGATGATCAAGTCGTTGAAGCAACGATTCAAGATCATAAAGCAGGTAATGTGACTTATGGTCACCGTTTCCATGCACCTGAAGCAGTGACTTTGGCGCATGCAAATGACTACCTTGCTGCTTTAGAAAAAGCTTATGTGGTTGCGAATTTTGAAAAGCGTCAAGCAACCATTCAAGATCAAGTGAAAAAGTTAGCTGATGAAGTCAATGCAACTGCGATTGTCCCAGCAGACTTACTTGATGAAGTCACCAGCTTGGTTGAATGGCCAGTTGCATTACGTGCGACTTTTGAAGAGCGTTATTTAGCAGTTCCTCAAGAGGCCTTGATTACCACGATGCAGGACAACCAAAAGTATTTCTGTTTAATCAATACCGAAGGTAAATTACAGCCTTACTTCATTACCATTTCAAATATTGAGTCAAAAGATCCGATTCAAATTATTGAAGGTAATGAAAAAGTTGTACGTCCTCGTTTGTCTGATGCAGAATTCTTCTTCCTGCAAGATCAAAAGCAACCGCTTGCATCTCGTAAAGAAAAACTCGCGAATATGGTATTCCAAGCGCAATTGGGTACGCTTTGGAATAAATCAGAACGTATTGCTAAATTAGCTGTGGCATTGTCACCGATTACAGGCGCAAATGCAGCCGATGCTGAAAAAGCAGCGTTACTTGCGAAATGTGACTTAACCTCTGAACTTGTAGGTGAATTCCCAGAACTTCAAGGGATTGCAGGCACTTATTATGCTCGCCTTGAAGGTGAGAATCATGAAGTTGCTGAAGCTTTAGGTGAGCAATACTTACCTAAGTTTGCGGGTGATGTATTACCACAAACCAAGACGGGTACAACGATAGCGCTTGCAGATCGTTTAGATACGCTTGTTGGTATTTTTGGTATTGGTCAAGCGCCTACGGGTTCTAAAGACCCATTTGCATTACGTCGTTCTGCAATTGGTATCTTACGTTTGATCATTGAAAATGAACTCGATGTGACGATTGAAGAACTGGTGAACTTTGCGCTTCAAGGTTATGGCGATGTGGTTAAAGATCATGACAAGACGCGTGTGGATGCCGTTGCATTCCTTGAAGGTCGTTACCGTGCTAAGTATGAAGATCAAGGTGTTGCTGTTGATGTGATTCAGGCTGTTCAAGCACTTGCACCAAAATCTCCTCTTGATTTTGATAAGCGTGTGACTGCGGTAAATCATTTCCGTACTTTGCCAGAAGCTGCTGCATTAGCTGCGGCTAATAAGCGTGTTGCTAATATTCTTGCCAAAGAAGCGACACCAGAAGCTGCTGTGGTTGAAGCAAATCTAGTTGAAGCTGCTGAAAAAGCGCTTTATGCAGAACTTCAAGCACTCACACCAGTGGTTCAACCTTTGCTCGCTGCACGTAACTATACAGAAGCGTTGTCCAAGCTTGCTGCGCTTCGTGCACCAATTGATGCTTTCTTTGAGGGTGTAATGGTTATGGCAGATGATGCAGAATTAAAAGCCAACCGTTTACGTTTACTCGCTCAGTTGCGTGATTTATTCACAGCAATTGCGGATGTAAGTGTATTGCAGGGTTAATTTTAAGTCATTGAAGAATAAAATAAACCTCGCTATAAATTGGCGGGGTTTATTTTTATAGGCAATAATCATACAAACTTTATTGCAAATTACCATTCTGTAATTTATCTGAATATATTACTGATACATAACGTTGGAGTTAAGGCCGCGCCGAAGGCGTCGGCCTTGAACGACTTGTTAGGCGATTCCATTTTCGGGCTATTGGCTTTGCATCTTCGCATGACCAATTCTATTTAAAAATGCATCCAATTCAGGCCATTCAATATTATTAACTCTGTTCTCTCGATTCTTGAAGAAACTATCAAAACTCTTGCGTTCATTTTTAGTCATTAGGTGTAGTAACTCTTGCAACGCAGGCGGAGGGGAAAATGCTCTTATTTTCATTCCCTCTCCCCTGACTGCATCATTGAACTCCAAAAACATTTCATACGTGATCTCTAGTTTTCCTGGCGGCAAACGCCAACCTAAAATTTCAAAGTCGATGCTCGACTCCGGAACAATAGATTTTTGATGTATTATGCAATGCCGAAGTTTTCGAAGATCTCCCATTAGTGGGCACTCAATGTATCTTGCATCGTGACCAGAAGCTTCGGCCACATGATGACGGTAAGCTTCATCCCACAGAGCGTACATTGTGCACAACAGAGACTTGGTAATTTCATTAGAGAAATCGCCATTTTTGGCGCACTTCTTAATGCAATCAGTCGTTTTCATTCTCGCATGCATCTTTGGGTTTTCTTCGCAATTGGAGCCAACCCAAGTTTGATGCCCTTCATCAAACTTGCTCTTTGCTAGTTCTTGCCCCATCTTGTGGATGCCTTGCGTTGCAAAGGACATACATAAAACAAATTCATCAAAAGTGTCGATGAATTCGCCTATGACTTCATTTACCGTTTTTTTATTACTCATTGAAGGTTCCGATATGGGCTGGCTTGGACCGCCTAACTACTCTTATGCGACAGAACTGACACATAAGATTGCAAAGCCTGCTTCATAAGATACTTATATTTAATTAAAAATAAACCGCGAAAATATTGATTTGTATTGAATTAAAACTACCATGGGGAAAATAAAGCGTCAACGATCATAACTTCTTAATTTGGTGAGACCGCGAATACGCTACAAACATATAAGCGATCAAACTGAATAGGCATAATATTTACGCACTGTATCAATTTCACATCACCTACATTCTTTTCTTGAACTTGGCGATAAGCTATAAAACTTGAATTGCAACATTATTGCCAAAAGGATAAAAGATGATGAAAAAAGTACCCGCACTCTGTTTAGCGACTGCACTGATCGCATCGTCTTCTCTCTGGGCAGCCGAAACAAATACAACTACGGCGAATCCAAACACTGCAACAGCTGAAAAAACACTTCCTTATGGTGACAACCCTAGTCTCGGTCGTGTATTGCTGTATAAAACAGGCAAAGGACTACAAAACTTAGGTGGCTCAATACAAGGTGCATCTGAAAACACATCACAAAAAATCAGTGAAAAGTGGACAGATACCAAGAAATATACCGAAGAGCAATCTGAAGTTGTTCAAGCTCAAACTGAAAAAGCCAAACAATACACGGCTAAAAAATGGCAGGAGACCAAAGATGCTGTAGTGGGTACAAATGATGGACATGTTCCCATTGAACGAGCTGGACTTAGTCAGCCATCATCGAACTAAATAAAAAACCTCTAATCAAAAGTTAGAGGTTTTTTAATAATTAGAGAGATTTAAGCTGTTTCAGTTTCGAGCTTCACCTGACGATCAATCAGATATTCATTTAAATTAAAACGGCTGAGTTGCTGACGCATCTTAAACGTCGTCCACGGCCATACCGTACTATTGCGCCCATTTCGATCAATGAAATAACTCTGACAACCACCCTTGTTCCAGACTGTGGTTTGTAAAGCCGCTTGTACACGCTGATTAAACTCAGCCATACGCACAGGATCGGGTTCTATAGTTTTGATATTGTTTTGAAGCGCTTGTTTTAACGCATCCATAATATAAGTGAGCTGTGCTTCAATGATTATAAAAGCAGAAGAACTCACTGCAATATTCGGCCCAAACATCAAAAAGCCATTCGGGCAATCTGCCACCATCGTTCCCATATAACCTTCTGGACTACCCTGCCACACATCAGACATACTCTGCCCATAACGGTTATAGACACGCTGTGCAATGGGCGGTTCAGCCACTTCAAAACCTGTACCAAGAATGATCACATCCGCTTCAAAAGTAGAACCATCACTTGCAATCAACTGCTTGCCTTTGACTTCGCTCAATGCCCCTGCGACAACATTGACGTTGTTTTGAGCTAAGGCTGGATACCATTCATTAGATTGCAGAATACGTTTACAACCGATCACATAATTTGGCGTCACTTTACGACGTAATTCAGGATCTTTGATGCCCTGTTTAATATGAAATTCAGCAATACGCTGTACTTGTCGCATTGCAGCATTACTTTGTAATCCACCATTTAAGGTTTCAAAGATGCCATAAACTGAACCGCGCATCACCGACTGAGTGACAGGGACATATTTAAATAAGGTTTGAATCGCACTTGGGAGTGGCATATCGGATTTAGGTAAAATCCAATGCGGTGTGCGTTGAAATACAGTGAGTTGTTTTACCAACGGCTGAATTTGTGGCACAAACTGAATTGCCGATGCGCCAGTACCAATTACTGCAACACGTTTTCCTGTTAAGTCCACATCATGTCGCCAACGCGATGAATGGAAAATCTCACCGTTAAAATCTTTTAAGCCTTGAATATTTGGAATCACTGGCTCATGCATTGGACCACATGCCATAATCGCAAATTGTGAATGTAATTCGCCTTGATTGGTTTTAATAATCCAGCACTGTTTAGCATCTGACCATGTTGCAGCAAGGGCTTCGTGATTGAAATGAACATGCGGTAATACTTGGTATTTTTGTGCCGTATTTTGCAGATATTGTTTGATTTCAGCTTGCCCTGCAAATACACGACTCCATGTAGGATTGGGTTCAAAAGAATATGAATACAATACCGAAGGCACATCACAAGCACAGCCCGGATAGGTATTTTCACGCCATACCCCGCCTAACTCATCGGCTTTTTCCAACAAAATAAAATCTTGGATACCTGCTTGTTTTAATTTAATCGCTGCGCCTAGACCTGCAAAACCACCGCCGATCACAATGACACGATGAAATGGAACAGTCTTCGATTGTGTACCCATAACCACGTATTTCCTTATTTTAATTCCGTGAACAACATGGCATAAACGATGTAGAGGGTCATTATCAAGACAGGCCTTTTCTTAGGTCATTTTTGACACAAATTGTTAAAGTAGTCTGATGAAGATTTTAAGCGAAAAATTTAGCTAAAATTTACAGTGTTGTCTCAAAACACAGATTGAACTTCTTCATATTTCTCTACACACTAAATGGCATAAATTCATAGGATTGGAATTTTGCAAATGATGCACCGCTCATTCAAAATGATGGTACTACCATTACTCAGCTTAATCAGTTTCACCGCGTGTTCATATTTACCAACAGCATCAACCTCTCCCATACAACAGTTAGAACAAGTCCAAAATATTGAAGCTCTTCCCAATACCAAAACCAATTTGGCAACATTGAGTCGCTCTAACAATGGTTGTCTGATCCAATTTACAGGCTATTTTGATGGTGGTGAAAGTACAGAAACATGGTATTTCAAAGCAAATCAACTCAGTCGTGCTGTTTCTGAAACCTATCAATATGATTTAAAGAGTGCGATTGATGTGGCGACACAAAAGCATAAACTGGATCAGAAAACGCGGACTGTCACTGTTTTCGATATTCATAGCGATGAGACAAAACATAATTTTGAAAAGCTCAAAAGCCATTTCAGCCAAACAGCTTTAGCTCAATGTCATTCAATATAACGATACATGGGAAATAAAAATTTCCCTCTCTGCTTAATATGTTGTTGTAGAATTATCAACTGAAACAAAGCAAGAAATAAATAAAAAGAGCAATTTACCATGCCATTATCAAAAATCGAGGTGTGTTATTCACATGCCCCTGAAACCGTTCAAGCGCTGATGCATGCTGTTATACAAGCACAACGGGAAGTTTTACAAATCCCTGAGCATGATCGACAAATTCGTTATATTGAGCATCGCCCTGAACACTTTTGAATACCACCGAATAAATCTGAAAAATATACTTTAATTGAAATTTGCATGTTTCACGGCCGCAGCCTTGAAACGAAAAAAAGGCTGTATCAAACCTTAGTTAAAAATTTAACTGAACTAGGTATTCCTAAAGATGACATTTTTATTTTGCTTCAAGAACAAGCCTCAGAAAACTGGGGAATTCGCGGAGGGATTCCTGCTTCAGAAGTTGATCTAGGTTTTAAAGTAGAGATTTAAAATAACGTTTAAAGCAGCGTAAATTTGATCATTCAATTTTCTTTATTCCATCATTATGAAAGTTGATAAAATATGCTTTTCACCTTTTATTTCTCATAAATTTGAGATTAAACTTTGCTATTAAATATATTTTTTATTTTATTTTTCATTTAATTATAAAAATTTAAATCTCCACAATTTCTAGCTACAGTGTTTTTAAGCTGTAATGTGCTTGTAAAGTTTTGCTGAAATCCATCGCTTTCTTTCTTTTGCTCGTTATGATGCATTTGCGTTGATGAAGTACCCCAATACGGTACATCGCTAAGGAAATCGCAATGAAAAAAATGATCAAAACAGCTATCGTCACAACAACTCTACTTGCTTCTGCATCTATTTTTGCGCAAAACGTTGGTGTAAATGCCAATGGTTCTGCACAAGTCAATGTCGAATCAGGTGGCTTGATCAAAGGCGTTACTGGTGCAGTTAAAAATACAGCACAAGGCGTTGGTCATGCAGCTCAACATGTCGGTCATGCTGCTGTAGATACAGGTGTAAATGCCACTCAAAAAACGGTTGGTGTCGCAACCAATGTGAGTTCACAAGTTATTAATAAAACAGGTGAGGCTGTCAAAAATACGCGTGATTACACCGTAGATAAAGCAAATGATGGTAAG
>NZ_LBMZ01000080.1:0-20030 GCF_001005525.1 Acinetobacter sp. AG1
ATTGTTTAAATTTAAACAATGATTCAAAAAAATGTTTATAAAACTACAATTTAAGAGATCTGATCAATTTAAAGCAGTTGATTCTGTAAATAAGACTGATATAAATGAAAATACGCTGTTTCTGTTTGCATCAATTGTTGATGCGAACCCTGTTCAACGACAGTACCATTCTCAATCACAACGATTTTATCTGCTTCTTGAATAGTACTCAGCCGATGAGCAATCACAATACACGTTCTATTCTGACATAAGCGCCGTAGTGCATATTGGATTTTCTGTTCAGTATAGATATCAATCGCTGAAGTCGCTTCGTCCAAAATTAGAACTTTGGGATTAACAAGATACGCACGTACTAAACACACCAATTGTCTTTGACCATGACTAAGATTTTTTCCGAGTGTTCCTACTTCAGTAAAATATCCTTGTGGAAGTTGTTGCAAAATCTCATCTGCTCCTAAATCCTCAATTGCTTGGCTAAGTTCTTGGTCTGAGATATTCGGCCGAACCAAACGTAAGTTGTCTAAAATTGTTCCGCTAAATAAAACATTATCTTGCAAAACAATACTGACGTGTTTTCTTAAACTGTTGAGATGAATGTCCTGTAATGGATAACGATCTAAAAAGATGCTTCCTTGTTGCGGTTCATAAAACCGTGTTAATAACTGAACAATCGTACTTTTTCCATGTCCTGTTGGCCCGACTATCGCTACAACTGTCCCTGCTTCAATATCCAAATTAAAGTTCTGCAAAACAGGTTTATGTGTATATGCAAAATCGACTGCTTGAAATCGAATATGACCATTCAACTGCTCAAGTTTCACTGCATTTGATTGCTCTTGAATACTTGATTGCGTGTCTAAAAGTAAGAAAATACGTTGCGCACAAGCTGCACCATTGGCATAACGTTCAAATAAATCAGTAAGCTCTTGCAAAGGCGCTAAAAATAAAAAAACATAAAAAATACTTTCAGCAAACTGTCCAATACTGATTATGCCGTCACTATAAGCATAACTACCAATTACAATAAAACCCGCAGTTGCAATAGTCGAAAGCAATCCTGTAAACGGTGCAAACCAACTGGTTCGTTTACTGCCATAGATAATCGAATGATTAAAATCTTTTAGTAAATCTTGATAACGAGATTGATTGGTTGGAGTGTAATTTAACTGCTGAATGATTTTCGCACCATTGACGGTTTCAACTAAATGAGCAGTAAATCGACTACGTTCCTCTGCAACCTTACCCCAATGCTTTTGTGATGATTTCTTAAAAATGGCTGTCATCCCAAATAAAATGGGTAAAGTCGCAAATAGGCACCAAAAAAATGGTGGATAGATATGCCAAAGTAATACTGAAGCGAGTCCACATCTCAAAATTGCTGAAAGCAACTCAGGTGGTCCTTGTATTAAAACAGGTTCTAAGGTTTCAACATCACGGTCTGCTCGTGAGATAATCCTTCCAGCTTTAGTTCGGTCAAAATAGCCGATATTCAAACTTTGAATATGCTGAAATAGAGAACGTCTTAAACCATTAATCACTTTCAAAGCTGCTCGGCCTGAAAGATATTTTGATAAGCCTGCTAAAGCAAAACGACAAATCCAACTTAATGCCAAAATGCTGATCGCAATCAATAAAACTGGCTGATGCAATACTACTTTTCCAGCAATTTGTTGAAAGCCCGAATCCAGAATATATTTCACCACCCAAGGTCGAACAAAAACACTCATCACTTGTAAAATTTCTACTGTAATTAAAGCAAGCAGCAAGTAGCGAATGGGATAAATTAAAGGAATAAGTTTTGTTAACATTCCTCTATGAATTGAAGTATTTGCTAAATTTTCTTCGATTTGTAGATCAGCTGATTTTGCGAATGGGCGGAAATTTTTAACACTGCTATTCATGCATTAATCTCCTGCTGTTGTAACTGAAAGCCCATCAACTCACTATAAAATAAACAATCTTGAACTAATTCAGCATGCGTGCCTTGGGCAATAATGTGGCCCTGATCAAGCACAATAACTCGATCAGATAAAGCAATCGTGGTTTGTTTATTAGAGTTAATAATGATTGTTTTATTCAAAGGGTTGCCACTGCCAGAAAGTGCTGATAGCCGCTGTAAAACCTGTTTTTCTGTGGTCGCATCTAAGGCACTGGTTGAGTCATCTAAAGCTAAAATGGGTGAATTCTTTAGAATAGAACGAGCCAAAGCAAGGCGTTGTTTTTGTCCTCCCGACAAGGTAACGCCCTTGTCCCCAATCAGCGTGTCTAGTCCATCATCAAGTCGTTGTAATAGTTCTGATGCAGACGCTAAATGTAAAGCATCCCTCATCTCTTGCTCAGTTGCATCTTGCTTAGCAATTCTTAAGTTGTCTGCCAATGTGCCGCTAAAAAAGAAATTTTCCTGAGGAATGATCTGAACCAAATGACGTAATTCAAATAGGCTTAAATCTTTAATATTTGTCCAGCCCATTTGCTCAGAGCCAATCAAAACTTGCCCTTCAGTTGGATCAATAAAACGATTCAGTAAATTCATCAAGGTACTTTTGCCAGCACCCGTTTTTCCAACAATCGTTACGATTTCACCTGCCCGAAACTCAATTTGGCATTGTTTTAAAATGTACTTCTGCGTTGTTTTATCTTGAAAACTGACATTATCCAATCGAATATTCAGTTCATTCTCATAATGCAACGATAACGGATTTGTTTGATCCTGAATTGCAGATTCTTGATCCAGCATTTGCCAAATTCTGCTTGCTGAGGACCGTGCATCCGCAAAAATATGTAAGACTTGCCCAATACTTTCGATACGAAAAACCAGTAAATTTGCCATCAATACTGCTGCGACAAATTGCCCCACTTGCAATTGATTTTGACCAATTAAATAAGCCCCAAAACCAATCACCCACAAATACGAACATGCGATAATGATTTGTGGAATAGGTAAACGTTTTGCGCTGGTGCTAATTGTCTGAATAGAATAATGAATAAAATCATCAACCACATTATTAAAATGACCTAGCAGTTTATCTTCTAATTGAAATGCTTTAATAACCCGAACGCCATTCACACTTTCAGCTAAAGTATCACTGACTTTTTCATAAGCATGTGCTACTTGATGATCCAATTCAACCAATTGATTGGTCAGTCTAAAAAGTATCCAAAGACCTAAGAAAATAAAACATAACGGAACTATGCCAAGCCACGGATCATACCAACACAATAATCCAATCGTTACCGCCACAACAAGACTAGACTCAAAGACTTGTCGCCAAAAATTAATAAGCGCTTCTTTTAATTTATCTGAATCTCGTGTCGTTCTGGATAGCACCTCCCCTAAACCATGTTTCCAATGCCAAGACACATCTAAATGCTGTACTTGGCTAAAGATTCTCTCTCTTAGAATACTGAGTAATTGCTGCCCAATAGTCAAAGCACTCAGGCCGGCCAAATACTGAATTACAGCCCGTAGCAGTGCAATACTTACCAGCAAGATAAACCAAAACCAAGGGTTTAAAGGATTTGTTAATGTGTATTGAAATAAGGTATTCGGTTGGCTGTGTTTAAGCGTATCAATTGCATGACCAATCGAATATTGTTGAAGTGCTAAACCAATATTTGCAATAACAAATAAAGTTGCTGTCAGTACAAAACGAAATGGCATAAAGCGGTATAACGCTAAACTTCGCAATAAAGGATAATTTTTAAACATAAAACATAACAAAAACTAAAGATTTCGAGTTATTGCGAGATTTATGCCAACCTTTTTCATTAGAAAAATATTTTAATTTATTGTTTTATATTATTTTTTATAAACATCTAATTATACAAGTGTTGAATTTAAAGCAACGCCGCTAATGATCTGCTGTTATCGCAACAAAATTTGATATATCAACATCATAAAAATAGATATTAAAAATAATCAATAAATATCAATAATTTAATCAATGGCATCAATATTGCTTTAATGCATTAAAATCACAAAAGGATGTTCTAATGACAACACTTCATACTCAGCCATTAAATACACTTTGGTATACACGTTGCCCTGTGCCTACAGGTTTAGGTATTGCAATTCAAAAGGGTTGGCTAAAAGAAAAGTTTAATGAGCAACAGATTGAAATAAAATCCATTCGAGAATCAAATTCCAAAGATATTCGTAACTCTCATTTTAACCATACCCTTGCCAACTCTGTTCGACACGGCGGCAGTATCCCTGCAATCTGGGCATATGCTTCTGGTCAAAAAACCAAAGTGATTGGCTTATCTTGGGCGGATGAAGTTCAATTGCTACTCACACGTTATGATTCCAACATTAAAACTGTTGCGGATTTAAAAGGTAAACGTTTTGGCTTACCCCTTAATCAAGATGCCATTATTGATTTTTCACGCGCTCAGGCAATTCGTGGTTTAGAAAACTCATTAAAAACGGTCAACTTAAACGTAAGCGATTTAGAATTAGTTGATTGCTTACGAGCAGATATTATAGCGGCACAACAACAGCAACCAGAAGAAAATGATTCTAGTTTCTACGGAGATCGCAACAAACTTAATGCAAGTGCTGAGATTGTCGCTTTAATTAAAGGTGATGTTGATGCGATTTTCTTAAAAGGTGCTCATGCAGCACAAATTGCACATGATTTCGCTTTACATACGATTATTGATATTGGCTCACACCCTAATCCTATCCTGCGTTCAAATAACGGTACGCCTCGTACACTGACTGTGGATGAAGATTTCCTCTCACATTATCCTCAACAAGCGCAATCAATTGTAGATGCAGTATTGGAAGCTGAACAATGGGCACATATTCATGCAGATGAAACTCATCGTTATTTAGCAAAAGAATGTAATAGTAGTGAACAATGGGTATATGCGGCTTATGGCGCTGATGCACATCTTAAATTGAAAACTAATTTTGATGAGACCTCTGTACTTGCCCTACAAGATTTAAGTGACTTTTTATATCGCTGGAAATTTATTCCTCAGCAAATCGATGTCAAACAATGGTTAGCTCCTGAAAGTTATCAATCGTTGCTTTAATCTTTAGTTTACTCTTTACTGATAATCAAACAGAGCTTAGACATCAAAAGTTCTGTTTGATGAAAAACCTTCAATAAGTGATATTACAAATTAAATGTTTTTCTCCAAATACGACATTCACTTCAATGGAAAATAAATTCGTTTTCCAATTTGATAGACACTTTCCAGCATAGTCTCATTTTATAAGTCTCTCTTCATTTATACTTCTATTGCTGCATTTTTTTATATTCCTATAAATGCTTATTTTTCTGCTATTTATCAAAACTAGATATATAAATAGATATTCCTTATTTTCCTGTAAAAACAAACAAGCGTAGCATCACTCTTATGAATTCCAAATAGTATGAAATAGGAATAAAGAATATGAATGCCCAAGTTAACGTAGGCTCTGCCTCATTTGAAAACATCTTATCTGAAGCTCAACAATATGCTACGGAACATGAATTAGATTTTACGGGTAGTTTAAAACCGACTGACGCTTGGCTTTTAGTTGAACAAGGTCATGCAATTTTGGTCGATGTACGTACCAACGAAGAACGCAAATTTGTAGGTTATGTTCCTGAGAGTATTCATATTGCATGGGCGACAGGCACAGCTTTTAATCGTAACCCTCGTTTTTTAAAAGAATTAGATAGTAAAGTTGGTAAAGACAAAATTATCTTATTGCTCTGTCGTAGTGGTAAGCGCTCGGCTTTAGCAGCAACGGCTGCATTTAGTGCAGGTTTTGCTCAAGTTTATAATGTACTTGAAGGCTTTGAAGGCGATTTGAATACGCATAAGCAACGTAATTCAACAAATGGCTGGAGACTTCATCAACTGCCTTGGTTGCAAGATTGATGTTCTTATTTAACCCTCCGTATTTCAAGATGAAGGAATATTTGTGACACATTGGAATCTCAAACCTGTCATCCAAGGTTTACAACAAGCTCGGCATGAATGGCGAGAACAACAGCACCGCCTAAAAGAAATAGGAGGTCGTGAATTGCCATCTAAAAATGCTTTAAAAACGATTTTAGATGACCTATGCGGTATCTTATTTCCAATGCGCTTAGGGCCAGCAGAACTGCGTCAAGAAGCAGAAGATTATTACATTGCCTATACTTTGGATCGAGCGCTCAGTGATTTATACCAGCAAGTACAGCTTACGTTGAATTATCAAAATAAACGCCAAGCCAAACTTATAGACTTAAACTCAGATGCAGATACAGCAAACGAAAAAATATTCGATCCTGCCCGTGAAATTGTTCAAGCACTTGCAAATGCACTTCCCAATATTCGTCGTGCATTAGATGCAGATGTTTGTGCAGCCTATGATGGTGATCCTGCTGCTCACAGTGTGGATGAAATCTTACTCTGCTATCCGGGTATTTTTGCGATTATGTATCATAGAATTGCGCATCAGTTATATGCTCATGTCCCTTTACTATCTAGAATCATTTCTGAACTTGCTCATTCAGCTACAGGTATTGATATTCATCCTGGCGCACAAATTGGTCCCGGCTTTTTTATTGATCACGGCACAGGCGTTGTCATTGGTGAAACCTGTATCATCGGTGAACGTGTCCGCATTTACCAAGCTGTGACCTTAGGAGCAAAACGTTTTGAAATCACGGAAAATGGTGGCTTGAAAAAAGATTATGCGCGCCACCCAATTGTAGAGGATGAGGTCGTTATTTATGCAGGTGCAACTATTCTTGGTCGCATTACCATTGGAAAAAATTCAGTGGTAGGGGGCAATGTTTGGCTCACTCACTCTATCCCTGCAAACAGTCAAGTCTTACAACAAAACAATGAACTCGCTTTAAAACTATCCTCTTAAGATCACTTGTCATTCATCTCCCTACTAGGCTGACCTAGTAGGTTTTTTGCTGTAGCAACCAACCATCTAATTTATAAATAATTTAAATATATAAAAATGATATATAACAATCCTTCATGATCAATTCACTTCTTAATATTTTTAAAATCATTCACTTACTTTTAGTCTGTTGAAATACCAACAACCGCCAACTTGAAGGAAAAATTCACAAATGGCACATACAACAGACAAAGTCCAATTGGCTCTCGGAGACCATGCTGCAAGGCAATTGGCAAATGCCACCAAAACAGTTCCTCAACTTTCGACTATTACCCCTCGTTGGCTCACTCATTTGTTGCAATGGTTGCCTGTCGAAGCAGGTATTTATCGTGTTAACCGTGTAAACAATACAGATGATATTCAAGTTGCCTGTACACAACGTGATGAAGCCACACTCCCACAGACTTTTGTGGATTATGATCCGCAAGCACGTGAATATTTCTTGAATGGTGTTTCGACCGTTTTGGATATTCATACCCGTGTTGCCGATCTCTACAGCAGCCCACATGATCAGATTAAAGAACAATTACGTTTAACCATTGAAACCATTAAAGAGCGTCAAGAAAGTGAGCTGATCAATAACCCTGAATATGGTTTATTGGCAAGCGTGGCAGATGACCAACGCATCTCTACTTTAAATGGTCCACCTACACCCGATGACTTTGATGATTTACTCCGTAAAGTTTGGAAAGAGCCAGGTTTCTTCCTTGCGCATCCAGATGCCATTGCTGCTTTCGGTCGTGAATGTACTCGTCGTGGTGTTCCACCACCAACGGTCAGTTTATTTGGTTCGCAGTTCATCACATGGCGTGGTGTACCACTGATTCCATCAAATAAGATTCCAGTGGAAGATGGTAAAACTAAAATCTTGTTGTTACGTGTTGGTGAAAAACGCCAAGGTGTGGTTGGCTTATTTCAACCTGGTCTAGCAGGTGAGCAATCTCCGGGCCTGTCTGTACGCTTCATGGGTATCAATCGTAATGCCATTGCGTCTTATCTGATCTCATTGTACTGCTCATTGGCGGTATTGACTGAGGATGCGTTGGCTGTGCTCGAAGATGTGGAGGTGGACAAGTATCATGACTACCCAGTTAACTACAAGTAATTTTCAAGGTAGTCCAACGGGTTCTGAAGTGGTCGGTGTTAGCCCACCGTCCAACTTCCCAGATGAAGCAACACTTTCACGACTTGCCTCTGAATTTTTTGCTGCCCTGCCAAATTCTGGTAGTGGTCATTCCTCTGGTTTGAATTTGGACTTGCCTAATGTGGGTACGCCACCCCATCAACCCCAGCCTGCTGAACCTTTCGCTGCGCTCAGTGGTCGTGCGCCGAATATTGCTTATGAAAAAAGTTTGAATCCTGAATATCCTGAGCATATTCCGAACTATCCTGACTATCCTGAACGTCGTGCGATCGCCTCGGCGCCAGTCGTGGGTGGTGCCAATTTACCACGTCCACCGATTGAACCTAATTTTCCACAAGCGGTTCATAGTGCGCCAAACGTCCCTTTAGTTGAACCCTCTCGTCCTTCAACAAGTGATGAGTCACCCTTTTATTTTTTGAATGATTTTACAGCACCCAGTACATCCAGTTCTGAATTTGATGCTGCCAATTTTGCTACAGCACAATCATTTCAATTGCCTTATGGTGATGCTTTAAAAAGTCTGTTGCAGCAAGATACCCAAGTTCCTACCCAAGCAAAAAATAATGCGCCTACAGGCTTTTATTTCTTGGATCTGCCGCAACACAATGCGAGTTACGGCAATTATCAACCTTCACAGCCACAGTTTGTTGCGAATGCCGCTCAACCCTTGGATATTCAAGCGATCCGTCGTGACTTCCCCATTCTGCAAGAACGCGTCAATGGTCGTCCTTTGGTCTGGTTTGACAATGCAGCAACGACACAGAAACCACAAAGCGTGATTGATCGTATTGCCTATTTTTATCAGCACGAAAATTCTAATATTCATCGGGCTGCACATGAACTGGCAGCACGAGCAACTGATGCTTATGAACACGCCCGTAATGTAGTGGCACGTTTTATTGGGGCAAAATCATCAAAAGAAATTATTTTTGTTCGTGGCACCACCGAAGGCATCAACCTGATTGCCAAGACATGGGGTGAACAGAATATTGGTGAGGGTGATGAGATTATTGTTTCGCATCTTGAACATCACGCCAATATCGTACCGTGGTTCCAGTTGACCAAAAAAGTCAGTGCCAAACTGCGTGTCATTCCTGTGGATGATACGGGGCAAATCATTTTGGAAGAACTGCCAAAACTGATTAATGAGCGCACCAAACTGATTTCGATTACCCAAGTGTCCAATGCCCTTGGTACGGTCACACCTGTGGCAGAAGTGATCAAAATCGCGCATGCCAAAGGTGTGCGCGTCTTGGTCGATGGTGCTCAATCAGTTTCGCATATGCCAACTGATGTCCAAGCGATTGATGCTGACTTCTTTGTATTCTCAGGGCATAAAGTCTTTGGACCGACAGGCATTGGTGCAGTTTATGCCAAACCTGAAATTCTGGAGACCATGCCCGTTTGGGAAGGCGGCGGCAATATGATTCAGGATGTGACCTTTGAACAAGTCATTTACCAACCTGCCCCAAATAAGTTTGAAGCAGGGACAGGTAATATTGCTGATGCGGTGGGTTTAGGTGCTGCTTTGGAATATGTTGAGCGCCTTGGCATTCATAATATTGCCCGTTATGAACATGACTTACTGGAGTATGGTCAGCATGCTTTAAGCAGCGTCGCAGGTTTGAGACCGATTGGCACGGCGAAAAACAAAGCCAGTGTCATGTCCTTTACCCTTCAAGGTTATTCGACCGAGCAAGTAGGTAAAGCATTGAATCAACATGGCATTGCAGTGCGTTCAGGGCATCATTGTGCTCAGCCTATCTTACGTCGTTTTGGAGTAGAACAAACTGTACGCCCTTCTTTGGCATTTTATAACACCACTGAAGAAATTGATTTGTTGGTATCAGTCTTACATCAACTTTCAAGAAATAAGCGAAGTAGTTAAATCTACTCCAATAAAAAAAGACTGCCTCAGCGCAGTCTTTTTTTATTAGTATTATTATGAGCGGGATGGATTAAATTTAGTCACATTTTCTGCCTGCTTCTTTAGAAGTACGGAGTTGTATTCTCCTGGTGGAATATTATTTAAATAATAATTTCCAACATGATACAGCCTCCAGCGAATTGGATCATGCGTGGTGTGAGTTCGTGCATTACGCCAGAAACGGTCTAGGTTCCATTTCGATAAAGTTGAACTTGCCCCAAGTAATCCAAAAATTTCACTCGAAATTTTTAAAGATGCATGATCAGACTGACTACGGGTGGCAGCAACCGATAAAATCAATTCAGTTTGTAAGTCTTCATCTTCTACATTTGCCAAATGCTGTTCAAAAATTTGTGCCGAACGGTCCAATAGTGCTTCAGCCGAACGAACCAAAACAGCAAATTCACCAATCTGTTTGATGATATGAGGTTCATGCGTAGGCGAATCGACGCCACTTTCTACCCAAGGTCGAGCATGATGTTGTAAATAATCAATCCCGCCTTGTAGGGCTCCTTTGGCAATTCCTGTGTCCATTGCAGCGTGTAAAATCTGAGGCCAAGTGAGTCCCGTACGTAAAACAGTGCCTAAACCACCCGTATTTCGCTTAGCAACATAACGTTCATCAACAATCACATCTTTAAAATTAACAGTGCCACTGACACTATTATTTTGTCCCATCGCATCCCAGTCATCGAGCAACTCCACTCCCTGCGTATCACGATGAATTAAAATCGAGACAGGTCCATCATCACTACCAGCAAATAAGGAAATCCACTCTGCGAGTAAAGAGCCCGTAGAATAGAATTTACTGCCATTTAAAATTAATTGTCCTTCTGAATTTCGCTCTACACGCGTCTTATGCTGAAATTTATCTTTACCACCCACTTCTGCAAGTGCATTACCCAAACGCTTTCCGCTTAAGATATCACCCAGTAACTGATCACGAATTTCATCATCATAGCCCGTTAAAACGCCTCGGAACATGGTGAAGTGAATCTGTAATAACTGCCCGACACCACCATCTGCAGATGAAATAATTTTCACCACATTGACCAAGGTTGAAATACTGGCGCCTAAGCCCCCAAATTGCTTGGGTACAATAATCGCAGTTAAACCAGCTTCTGAAATTAAGCGAGCTTGTTCATAAGGTACGGTCTTGTTATAACTGGGATCACGAGCAAATTGATTCAGTTGATCCGCCACCTCTTTTGCAATATCAAGTGCTTCTTGCTCACTTTGAATATGCCTGATACTACCTAATTCTAAAAAATTACGTTGGTTAATGTCGTTCATTGTTAACTCCGGAAAATCTGTTCTTTTTTATGCGCAAACTTCAAGTACATTGTTTTTAAACAAGCTTGGCGCATGGGTAAGCAAAGTTTTGGTATATGTATGTTGAGGGTGACTCAGCACTTGATCTGTTTCGCCATATTCAACAATATGTCCATTTTTTAATACGGCGACTCGATCTGCGATTGCACGAACAACCCCTAGGTTATGGGTCACAAATAGTAAGGTCACACCTTGCTGTTGGAGGTCTTGTAGCAGTTTTAAGATGGAAGCCTGAACTGAAACATCCAAAGCAGATGTAATCTCATCACAAATCAAAACATCAGGTTGGCACAGCAAAGCTCGGGCGATAGCCACTCGTTGTCGCTCTCCACCCGATAAATCTCTTGGATAGAGTTCCTGAACTTGTATAGGCAGAGAGACTTGTTTAAGTACCTGCATGACTTTTTCTATGGCTTCTTGTCGAGATGCTCCAAAGAAATGCTGTACAACTTTAATTAATGTATGACCAATCGTATGCGCTGGATTCAGAGCCTTATAAGGGTTTTGAAAGATATATTGCAGTTTATGCCGCTGCTGCAAATGACGCTGTTGCCCACGCAACGACAAGACTTCATCTGCTAATGTAATTTGTCCATCTGCATTTTCATTCAGGCCAGCAATTACACGCGATAAAGTGGTTTTTCCTGAACCCGATTCACCCACCAATGCTAAACATTCGCCTTTTTTGAGTTGAAATGAAATATCAAAAAGTGCCTGTTGCTGCCCATACCATGCATTAATATGTTCAACTTTTAATAGAGCTTCCCGGTCTGTTTCTCTTTCAATCACTTGATGATCAATCTCCTTAAAATTAATCACACCGACATGATCCGAATGGTGACAAGCAACAAAATGCGGATCAAACTCATCTTTTAATTGAGTTAATTCAGGTTGTTTTTGACGACATATATCTGTGGCGAAAGTACAACGTGCCGCAAAAGCACATCCCACTGGACGCTCATTGGGTGAAGGAGCATGTCCTTCAATTGGAGATAAATATTTACGAATGGCCACATCGGGAATGGCGTTCAGTAAACCTTGCGTATAAGGGTGCTTAGGAGTTTCAAATAGTTGGGTTAATACCGCATCTTCAGCAATTCGACCCGAATACAGAACAATCACCCGATCTGCAATATCTTTTACCACCGTTAAGTCATGCGATACATAGATAGCAGCAACGTTATATTCCCGACATAATTTACGAATGATATTCAGCACCAATGTCTGTGTCGTCACATCTAACGCGGTGGTTGGCTCATCCAAAACGATCAAACGTGGCTGTAGCAAGAATGCCAAGGCCAATAAAATTCGTTGTTGTTGCCCACCCGAAAGCTGATGAGGATAGCGCTTTAAAAATAGATCATCATGCGGCAATCCCACTTCATTTAAAATTTTGGCAACCTTTTGGTATTTTTCAGCGCTCGATAACTGTGCCTGATGGACATCTAATAATTCAAATAAATGTTGACCAATACTTAATGCTGGGTTGAGTGCTGTTCCAGGATCTTGAGCGACATGACTGATTTTATAACCACGAACCTGACGTAAAGCATGATCATCTAAACTGAGAATATCTTGATTCTCTAGCTCAATTGAGCCTTGAATAATCTTGGCTCCATAGCGTGCATAGCCCAATAAGGCACTCGATAATGTGGTTTTACCTGACCCACTTTCTCCAACTAGCCCTAGAACTTCTCCTTCTCGTAGGCTAAATGAAATATCAGAAACGATATGATTGCCGGTGTTAACCAATGCCACGGTTAAGTCTTTTACAGTTAATACGGTATTTTTAAATTTATCTGCCATGCTTATTTTTCCTCAATCCGAGCTGCTGCACGTCCAACACCCTCAGCCAATACATTCGTTCCGAGTGCAAACAAAGCAATTAAGATGACAGGAGCAAATACCGCCCACGGCTGCACCAATAAACCAGCGCGATTTTCATTAATCATGAGTCCCCAATCTGCTGCTGGAGGTGCCACACCATAACCAAGAAAAGCCAATCCAGATAACATACCCACAGCCCATGTCAGCATCACACCCAGATGAATGAGTAAAGGCGTCAACATGTTGGGTAAAATTTCACGAAATAAGATATAGGTTTTTGAGTAACCGAGCATTCTCGCTGCTTCGATATATTCTTGTTCCACCAGATTCAGTGCAACGCTTCGCGCAAGACGCACAACCCCAGGAATAAAAGCAATTGAAACCGTTAAAACGATGAGCCAAGGTTCCCGACCTAACATTGAAACAATAAGCAAGACCAATATAATATCTGGAAAGGCCATAAAAACATCAGTCAGCCAAGTCACAAACTGATCAATCTTATTTCGAGCAAAAGCAGCGAGTATGCCTAAACTAGAGCCAATAATTAATGCAACCAAACTAGCAGCCAGTGTCATCCAGATAATAGAAGCTCCACCAGCAAGGACACGTGACCAAACATCATGACCAATATAATCATATCCAAGAAACGATTTTCCCTCAGGCGGACCATATGTCATGCCGATCAGAGCAGTGGGCTCAAATGGAACCAATAGCGGTCCAACCAGTGCAAAAATCAACACTAACGTCGTGACTACAAATCCAAAACGTACTTGTCTTTCACGAATTAATGTTTGAAAAAAATTTCTTTGATACCAATGAAGTGAGCTCATTTCCCACCTCCTTGCTGAATGTTCTTTAACGCATTACGGCGGTCAACAGGTTTTACTGTAATTGGTCGACCTGACTTCCATAAACGTAATGCCTGACGACGGCCTGGCGAACGTGCTTTATGTCTTTTGGCTGTTCGTATTTTTGGTGTAAGTAAGGTGGTGATTAAATCTGCAATTAAATTAACGGCTACCACACAAATGGTCAGCAATAAAACAATTGCTTGAATGGTCGGGATATCTCTTAATTCAATTGCGGCATTGAGTGCATTACCAATACCGGGATAACTGAAAACCACTTCAATAATGAGAGCACCACTCAGCAGAACCCGTATCGTTAATGCTGTTCCCTGCACCACTGGCACCAATGCATTTGGTAAAACATGTTTCCATATGATCCGTCGCTCAGGAATACCACGTAATCGTGCAGAGGTCACATAGTCCGACTCAAGTGCATCAATCATGGAGCCACGAACCAAACGCATCAGATATGGAATAAGCGACAAGGCCAAAGTTAAAATCGGTAAAACTAAGAACTCTATTTGGCTAAAAGCTGACTGCTCTGGAATCAACAAAGATGCTGCTGGCAATATGTGCAGGATTGAGGTTGAGAAAAACATCATTAACCAGATTGCAATCACAAATCCTGGAACAGCCTTGAATAGAATAGAGCTAGAAACAATAATACGATCTAGTTTGCTATCTCGACGGAGTGACAGCCATACACCCAGTACCACAGAAATTGGTACAGTAATGACAATAACTAAGATCGTTAATGCAACGGTGTTACCAAAATAATTCTGAACAATCTGCACAACAGGTACATTTGAATCAATCGAACGGCCAAAATTACCTTGCAATAATTGACTTAACCAATGCCAGTATTGAATCAATATTGGATCGTTCAGGCCCAATTGTTCACGAAGTATTTGAACCGTCGCCTCCGGTGCTTCTGGGCCCAAAATGACGCGAGCCGGATCAGATGGGAGTGCCTGTGTGGCAATAAATACAATAAGACTAATCACAAATACAACCAATACACCTGACAACAACCGTGTGAAAAACCAAGGTAACCATGCTGGTATTTCAAATGATCTCGTCATTGTTTGATGTGAAATGGCTGTCTCTATATTGCTGGATTGCATTGTCATAGCGGTCACCCCCTACGCCAAAATTCATCTGTACGCCACGCAGAAAAGCCTGTGTGATCGGATGTTACGCCACCAATTTGGCCAGAATGTGCATCGAGTACATGATTAAAACCCCAAATGAGTAAACCGCCTTGCTCATGTTGAATACGCTGTGCTTCATGAATGAGAACTTTACGTTTTTCCAAATCAGGCTGTTGTAATGCGGTATGAACCAATTCAGTAAAACGTTGATTGTTAAATCGGGTTTTATTATTTGCAGCACCCGGCCCATCAATTTGCAAGACGGTTAATAAAAAAGGTCGTGAAACGTTTGAACCTGTACTAAATGCCCAATCCTGTTTTACAGCATCAGCAAAGGTGGCAGCTTCAACCTGTTTAACATTAACGATAACACCAGCCTGAGCTGCATGCTGAGCAAAAACCAATGCGGCATTGCTATCTGGACCTGTATACAAATCAACCGCCAAGCTATTGCTAAAACCAGCTTCTTTCAATAACGCCTTCGCTTTATTTAAATCTTGCTTACGCTGTAGAATACTGTGGTCATATACGGGATCACTAAAGGAATAGAGATCATTTGCAACTCGTCCTTGACCAGCTAAAGCCCGTTTAACCAAATCATCTCTATTGGCAATCAATCTAAAAGCTTGACGTACTCGAGGATCATTGAAAGGTGCTTTGGAAGTATTCATATCAAAAGATTGCCAAGCATCTGTTTCAGATGAAACTAGATTCAATCGTTTATTGGCTTGAATTAAAGAAATATGCTCGGCACTTACCCCTGAAGCAATATCAATTTGACCAGATTGTAAAGCAGCAAGACGTCCTGTCTGATCTTTAAAATCAATGATTTCTATTGCATCAGCATAAGGCTTATTTTCTTTCCAATAGTTTTCAAAACGAACAAAGCGTGAACGTTGACCTGGTGTAAAACTGTCAAGCTTAAAGGGTCCAGCCCCGACCACATTTTTAACTGGGTCATAATCTGTAGGAACAATCCCTCCCCAACTCATCCATGCCTCAGGTAAAGCAACTAAGCCTTTTCCTTGAGCAAAAGGGATCTCAACGGTGTATTCATCGACCTTCTTAACTCCATCTCGTTGCAATGAATAAAGATAGGCAGCAAATGGAGACGCGAGTTTAGGATCCGTCAAACGGCGTAAGGAGAAAATCACATCATCAGCAGTAATCGTTTTACCGTGATGAAATTCGAGTCCTTTTTTTAAGCGAATGGTCCATTTCGTTCCATCATTATTCGGCTCCGCAAATTCAGCAAGTGCAAGTTTAGGCTGGATATCTCTGCCCCATTCCCATAATTTTGCATATAAAGGCCACCCTCTGAATGCACTGGACATACCAATAGGTTTATGCGCGTCTAAATTACCTGCTTGATTGCCATTGATCACCCCAATTTTGATCACTCCACCTTTTTTGGGCGTATCATTTTGATCTGTACTCACATGAGTATTCTCAGAAGATGAAGAATCAGTTTTAGAACATCCTATCAGACTAATTGCAGCAACAGCTCCAACCCCCAATCCAGTTTGTTTAATGAGTTCTCGACGTGTAATTTTGTTCATTTTTTCTCCCTTAAACGACGACTTCTTGATTCAAGAGAGAATCAATGGATGAGTTTTTATTGAGCTTAGGTAGCTCAAAACCATGATCTAGCTCTAATAAAGGGAACAATAAATCAGCTACACGATAGGCTTCTCCAATTAAAGGGAAACCAGATAAGATAAAGGCTGATACACCATGGCTTTCATATTCTTTAATTCGTTCAGCAATATTTTCAGCACTGCCGACCAAGGCAGTACCTGCTGCTGGGTTTAAAATATCAAAACCAAATAAAGATGGCCCAGTCCAAACATTAGGATAAATTTCAAAGTCTTTAGCACGAGGTAATACTCCATGGCGGAGCAATGTAAGATTCCTTTGAACGATCGGATTTGGGCTTTGATAACTCTCAAAAGTTTCATTAGGAGGAAGCTGTCGTTTAACCGCTTCGATTGCATAATTGACATCTAGCTTGTCGAGTAGCGACTGAGCATACTGCCAAGCCTCTTCTTCTGTTTCCCGAACAATAATTTGTAATCGAGTTCCAAACTCTAAACTGCGCCCAATTTTTGCCGCCTCAGCAGCAACTTTGCTAAACTTTTCTCCAAGCAGCGGTGGCGTATTCGCAAAACTTAAATACACATCTAATAATTCAACAGAATGCTGAACGCCTTTCGCTGAAGTTCCAGCTCCCCATAAAGGAACACCCTGCTTTTGAGTTGGACCACTCCATTTGGACATAGGAGATCCACCTTCTAGACGTGGCGCAATTTGAATAAAATCTCCCTCAAATCCAGACCGATCACCTAGATAGTTTTGCTGAAATGCTGTCCAGTATTCTTTGCTAAAGTCATAACGCTCATCATGCGTATAGTGAATACCTAAAGCTGCCAAACCCTTATCATTTCCATTGACGACATTAAATAACAAACGCCCTTTAGAAAATGCATCAAAAGTTTGCGCATATTTTGCCAATACTGCTGGCTGGACTTCTCCAGGATGTTGGGCAACCAGAAACTTTAAACGTTCAGTAAATGGAATTAAACTTGCAGCAACAGCAAGTGTTTCATACTCGCTAGTACCCATCAGTGAACCGTAAAAACCAAGTCGATCCGCAGTAATCGCAATCTGTTGCAAGTGTTCATAATCGGTATCCCACCGCCCAGATTCCAACCAAGGATATGGCCCATCGGGAGAAGTCAGATACCATAAAAGTTTTACAGCCATAGTATTCTCTATATTTATATTTGAATCAGATTTCTAATGAAGTGGAAGTAACCCAAGCGACTTCGCTTTATCGGTTAAACCACTCATTCGCCACTGCTGGTGTAAAACACCCTGTCCGTATTCACGGCTTCCCCCAGCTAATTCAGCAAGTAGCTGAATCTGTGCACCTTCCTCAAGCAACAAGATAAATTCAGCTGTTTCTTGTAGTCCCTGACGTCCCCATACGGTTGCGCCACCGTTGGCTTCTAAAATTGCTCGATGTTCGATATCAACTTTGAGTTGATCTAAAATGAAATCTACTTCTGCCTGACGGCGATCAATATAAATTGGTAGTTCTTTAAATAAATGAAAGCGTTGAACAGGCACATAACGAATCGGTAAGGTACGATGGGTTTGCGCCCAAGCGCCTAAATTCGGCGCGTGTACATGAGATATTGTGGTGACATCTACATGCTCGCGAAAAAGTTTGTTATAGCGCCCGCCTGCATTTTTTCTACCCAATAAAACTTCACCATCAATTGTCTCCACAAGTACTTTGCTTTTTTGATCTTTAGACCACGGTCCTGCATAGTTAAAAGTGACTAAGGTATTATCAGGTCCACGTTCAACAAAATTAACCGTTCCATTTGCCGTGATTGTTCTTGTTTCACGGAACACTTCAAAAGCAAATTCAGCTTTTTCACGATTCAATTCGATAAAATCATTGAGTTCAGGAGACAGTGGGGTTTGAATAAGTGTTGTCATGATCAATATCCTATTAAAATTGTTTATTTTGGCGGCGCTTTAAAACTTCGAGCAAAGGACGGTAATCTACCCAAGTATTAATATCGACATCACGCTCGAGAAAACCGTGTAACCAAAGGAAATCTTTTTGTTGTCTTAAAAGCTCTAAACGCTCTTCACTTAATGATGGATGTAAAGACTTATGAAAATTATTACGGTAGGCTGTCGCGACACTCTCTGCGCCTGCAATCGTTTCATCTTCAAGAATAACCAGCACTTCATCTAAATGATCTTGAGCCCAATCTGCGGTATCAAACAACTCTTCCAGAAAATCAACGACAACATCAAAGTGATCTTTTAACAAATCTTCATGTACAGTAATTGGACGAGGCGTACCATTGTTTACACGGGAAGTCACATCTTCAAATTGATCCAAATCAATCCCAACTTTTAAACCGCGTTTCGTCGCAGCTTCGACAGCCGATGCTCCTTTTACATAAACAGCATCAACTTCACCGGTGATTAATGCATCTAATCCAGACCAATAGGTACTTGCATCACGTTGTTGTGTATTCGATTCCACTCGTTCAGGGACTTCAATAAAATCCACATCACGGAAGGTTAAATTCGCAAGTTGCAAAGCACCTCGAATACCCTGTAAAGACATCGCTCTAAAAATGCTACCTGCCCGTTTGTCAGCATATTCAGGTAAAGCAACTTTTACATTTTTTAAATGCTCTGGTTTGCTAATTTCAGAATCAGGGCGAACAATGATCACTTGCCATTCATCAATCCATGTCAAGCCAATGAGCCGACTTGGAGCACCTTCAGAACGAGCAGCTAGTGCCGGAACATTTCCACCTTCACGAAACAATGCTGGCAGTTGATGATCAAAATGATGAACAGATAAGCCTTTACGGGCATCTTGTAAAACAGCAACCTCAATACCATGCTGTTCAAACTTTTCGATCAGTGTCCCACGTTTTAGTGAGATACCTGTTGCTGTGGGTACTGGACACCGAGTGACCCAGATTTCAGATAAAGTACTTTTTACAAATTCTTTAGAATTTTCTTTTTTATCGATAACAAGTGACATAGGTATTCCTTAGGATATTTCCAATTTCATATCACTTGTATTGAGCAGCTTTTATGCCAAGAAAAATTATTTTATTTTTCAATTACTTAAATTTTTATAAATAGAAAAATTGTTTCTTTTTCACCAACCATTTTTATTGATTGTTGTTTTATCAACAGAGAACTTACAAAATTTAATCAGGTTTACAATCAAATCTTATAACTACTGATTTAAAAAATTTTTAGCAAAATTTATATTAAAAATAACTAAATATAAAAAAAGCCACATCTGGAAATGTGGCGAAAGGTGTAACTATGCTTGTACGGCTTTACCGTATGTTTA
>NZ_LBMZ01000090.1:0-33849 GCF_001005525.1 Acinetobacter sp. AG1
CTTCTATTCTCTTAATGATCTCTTCACTACCTCATCAGTAGCAAATCAACGCAATAAATATTCAACAACTTAACCAGTAAAGCTAAGTTATTTTTGCTTCATCGCGTCGGGATGTGTGCATTATAGGAGATTTTTTTTGGTGCGCAAGCTTTTTTAAGCTCTTGTTTTATCAAGTGTTCTTTTTTTACACATCAATATGCATGCAATTTCACCACTATAGCTATAAGTAGTTAATTTTAAAGCAGAAATATTTAAAAATATTTCTGCTTTAATTTTTACTTCTTGTTCTTTATCTGAACACTAATGATTTTAATCGGCTGTTTAGGGACATTTTGGTGCATTCCATAGTTACCTGTAGGAACACTAACAATCTTATCAACGATTTCCATACCTTTTGTTACTTTACCAAATACAGCATAACCCGCATCCATAGATGATTTATTCAAAAAGTTATTATCAGCGACATTGATAAAAAATTGACTGGTAGCCGAATTAGGGTCGCTAGTACGAGCCATTGCCAACGTACCGCGGGTATTTTTTAGGCCATTGCTTGCTTCATTAATAATTGGAGCTTTAGTTACCTTCTCAATCATATTGACATCCATCCCCCCGCCTTGAATCATAAATCCTGGGATGACTCGATGAAAAATAGTTCCAGCATAAAAGTTGCTTTTTACATAGCCTTCAAAATTTTTTGCTGATACAGGTGCTTTATCGTTAAAAAGTTCAATTTCAATATTTCCCATACTGGTTTTCATATCAACCATTGTGTTGGCAAATAAATGGCTGCTTACTAATACTAGACTGGTTGTCATCAACAACTTTTTCATGATTGCTTTTCTCTGATTTTAACGAGTGATTTGTTGTACTTCACAATATTAGTTTTACAAATTTATTTTTGCTATTTCTATTTGTTATCTACAAATAAAAAAAACCTATGTTCCACGTGAAACATAGGCTGATTAATTTAATTGTGTTTATCCCAAAACTTTCTGAAGTTTTTAGCGATTTCGATTGTATTGCGTTTAGCTTTACTCGAAATCGGTGTGAGATTAATAAATCCATGCGTTTGATCTGGATAATCTACATAATGCACCTTAACACCATTTTGTCTTAGTTTATGGCTATAAATCTCACCTTCATCATGTAATAAATCATGCCCTGCTGTTGCCACAAATGCTGGAGCTAGTTTTTTAAGGCTTCCATACGTAGGTGAGATTAATGGATCATCTAAAGCAACTTGATGCTGTGTTGAATAATATTTAGTGACGTAATCTACATCTTTACTGGTTAACACCAGACCCTGACCATAGGCATAAAAAGAAGGATGTCTACTTTTAAAATCTACAACAGGATAAAACAACAACTGAGCTTGTGGCGCATATGATTTACCAACCGCATGCTGTGCAACCACAGTACTAATATTTCCTCCTGCACTATCTCCAGCAACAGCGATACGATTTTTATAAATTTTTAGCTGACGACGATTTTGATACACCCATGCTAATGCGTCATCACAAGATTTAATGAGTAACTGCGGAGATGCTTCTGGTGCAAGCGGATAATCGATACTCAGAACTTGTACTTTTGCGTACTTAGCAATGAGGCGACAGGCTTCATCATGCGTATCTAAACCACCAACGACAAAACCACCACCGTGATAGAACACGATCATCGGTAATTTTTTATTAGGTGCAGGATGATAATGTCTCGCGAAAACAGTGCCACTTTGTAAAGGTAGACGTATATCTTCTACCGATTCTATAGAAGTCGATTTATTTAAAATCGCTAACATTTGTGTATCAAATTGACGGCGAGACTCGATCGGATCATCTCCAATAAAACCAACACGCCCTTGTTTAATTTGAACTGCCATTAAGCATTTTGTAAAAGCATCCAAATCTGGATATTGATATGGGTAGCCTAAAACTTTCGCCAATGATTCTTGTACAATCTTAGGCAGCTTATCCAGCGCTCGTGCAGCAGGACCTTGTCCTTTATCTAAAATCGTTTGAATTTTTTGAGGTAATGCTGACACGTTCTTCCCCTTTTTCGCTCTGTCCATAGTTCTTGTTCATATCGACTATATGCTGTTATAAAGTCGTAGATCAAGATAAAGAATTCAAAATCATGCTGTAACCTAAATGGCTTATCTTAAAAAGTCATTAACCATTTTGCTAATCACTACTTGCCTTTTATGCCAATAGCCAAGCTCAAGCACAGATAAAAGAGGTATTTTCTGATTTTTTAATATTTCTAATCAAAAGACATTTAATAAAAAACGCAGCTTACGTTCAGATCTTTTCATTGTTCAATCTATTCATTAGTTTGATCGATATTTATCGAATAGATAGTAGACGAACATTCTAATCACTTTATGGTCTTATCATTTGTTCGTTTATTCATATTTGCTTTAGAAAAGACAAACACAAAGAAATTTAATTGCCCAAAAACTAAAAACGAGAATCAAAGGCTTGACTCTCGTTTTTCAATTCTTAAATCATGAATCAGGTTTAACACATCATATATAGCAGTATATGTAAAGATTAGGGATTGGCATCGGTATCCTAATCTATCGTGCTATGAACCTAAATCCAATTTATTGTCCTGATGCATCTGTACCAGCAGATCCAGAAACAGAACCTGAAACACCAGCTGAAGCTCCATTCGGTTGAACATCAACAGATGTACCTGCTTGCACGCCTACTCCGCCTTGTACATTCGCTGGACTTGCGCTCGTTTGAGCCGAACCAGAAGCATCCAAACCTGCTTGTGTCGAACAACCTACGGCTGTGAATGCAACACCTGATACAACCATTGAGATTAAGGCTAACTTTTTCATTGTATATTTCCTTTCATTATGACGAAAAGCAAAGTTATCTTTGCGTTGCCTATCATTCACAATTTTTTTATGTATCGTGATGTGGATTAGTTGCCGTTTGTTATTTATGCAGCATGTTTTTGCAATTTTTATTAAATCAATTCAATGCAGGATTCACACTTTTTTATTATTTTAAAAGTTCAGTTAAATGATTCTCTATTCAAAAGTTTTACTTGTATTCGCATCATGATTGCATCAGAAAAGCATGATCATCTTCATTTTTTATAATTTATAAAAACATTATCAAACCCTACTACAAACTTACATTGTAATTTACTTCTAAAAATTCGGAGTTTAGAAAAATAAAAACCGTGACTTCTCATCACGGTTCTTCAATTCATTTATTAGGTTTTAAGGCCACTGCATCTCGCCTTTAACCACTTTAGCGCCCAACTCTAGGCTGCTTGACTCGCCTAAGGTTGGATACTGTTTTTGCATAATTGCAATTAATTCAGCTGAATTTTTACTGGTTTTTACCGCTTTCTCATATTGCTTTAAATAGTCGATTGAAAAATTCACTGCATCAAGACCTTCAGCAGCACCAGCTTTCATATGCGCAGGCACAACTACTTGTGGATTTAAGGCCTTGATATTTTCTAAAGTTTGTACCACTTCTGTACGATCTTTCACTGTTGCGGTATCCGCAGTCCAAAGATGAATACCTGATGACACTGGAATACCACCAACAACCGCTTTGGCACTCGGAATCCATAAATAAGTCAGTTCTTTTTTACCTTTGATTTCGATATTTTCATTTTCTAATTTGAAGGTTTTAGCCGTATACACTTGCGGAACAATAATCTTGTTCGGTGCATTGGCTCCCATTTTCGGCCCCCAATACGCGACTTTCAACGCTTGCGTATCCTGAATATGTTTCACCGTTTCAGGTGTCGCAATGATTTGTACATTCGGGAAGTACTGTTTAAATACATCTAAGCCAAAATAGAAATCTGGGTCGCCATAACTGACAAAAATGGTTTTTAATGTTTTTCCGCTATCTAAAATGTCAGCGGCGATACGCAATGCTTCCGATTTAGAAAATTGAGCATTCACCAATAACACTTCTTTATCACCCTCAATCAGGGTTGAAGTCACACCGAAGTGCTCAGGTTGAGCCAAAAAGTTTTGGATTTTTAAATCTTGTGCAAAAGCAGCAGATGTTGCTGCTAAAGTTGATAAAGCAATAATATAAGGTTTGGTATTCATCTTATCGTCTCCAATTTGATAAAGAACACTTTAAATTGCAATTATTGCTGAATAAACACTCTAAACTAAGATAAAATGTTGCATATCTTGCAACAATGATAATAACGATGGACACATTAAAAGCCATTCAAGTCTTTGTTTGTATTGCGCATCAAGGCAATCTCAGTAAAGCTGCTGAACATCTCGACTATTCTAAAGCGATGGTCTCTCGTTACTTAGACCATCTCGAACAAACCTTTTCGACACGGCTGTTTCAACGCAATACCCGAAAAGTATCGCTCACGCCTGCTGGTGAAAAAGCGTTGGTCTATTGTGAAAATATTTTACAACAGCAACAACTATTAGAAGGCTTAGCCGCGCCAGAACAGCACAGCGGCACCATCCGTTTTACCTGTGGCTTATTTTTATTTCAGCTTGGCGTGAATGAATGTATTAAGCAATTTAAAAAACGCTATCCCCAGATTCATTTTGATGTCTATTTAACGGAGAATACTGTCGACCTCATGGATGCTCAGGTTGATCTGGCACTGCGTATTACCCAGAAAGTTGCAGATGGGCTGATTGCCCGACCAGTTTGTCAAATCGAATCCATCTTTTGTGCACATCCGCATTATTTACAAGATCACACTCCCCTGTTACATCCCAGTCAACTCATTCAACATGAATGCATAGCCCATCACACACATAACCAGTACTGGACCTTGTTTGATACAGATCAGCAACCGCAGAACTACCCATTAAATGTTACGTTTAAGAGCAATGATGTGATTGCGCTTTATCAAATGTGTCTTAAAGCCCAAGGGATTGCCATGTTGCCAACATTACTGGTGCGTAAGGATATTGCGCAACAGCGTTTGCAACAGGTATTTCCGGATTTTGCTGCACCCGATCTGACCTTGTCCTTAGTCTATGCATCTAGACAGCATTTACCCAAAATCACCCAAGAATTTATTGCTTTTGTCATCGAAAACTTAAATTTTTACTTAAATCAGCAAAATTAAAAGATTTAAATCGACCTGAACGCTTGAATTTTGTCGGCTTGCCCATACTTCATCCCTATCTATGAATGACCAAGATGTGGCAGTTCGGGTTTAACCCTATGAGCATTCACGCCAAAAAGGACTGTACATGTTTAAGAACCTTTTTCAACGGAGATCATCAATGGCTAATGAGCACAATGAGCAAGCTCAAGACATTCAAAATGAGCAACAGACTGAACAAACTCAAGCTGAAGGTGTAGAGCAGGCAAACGAGCTTAGCGTTGAAGATTTACAAGCGCAAATCACCAAACTCGAAGAAAGCTTGAAACTAGAAAAAGCACGTACTGCCAATGCTGTTTATGAAGCGCAGAAGAGTGTCGAGCGTATTCAACGCGAATCTGAAAAGCACAAAGAGACCGTGCTAGAAAAATTTGCAAAAGAATTACTGGATTCTGTCGATAACCTTGAACGTGCAATTCAAGCAGCTGGCGAAGAACAAACACCTGTGCTTGAAGGTATCAAGCTGACCCTGAAATCATTACTGACCACACTGGAAAAATTTGGCGTGCATGAAGCGGATACCCAAAATGGCTTCAATGCAGATCTACACCAAGCGGTTGGCATCGATCCAACGGCTCAAGCCAATCAAATTGGTGC
This sequence comes from Acinetobacter sp. AG1, assembly GCF_001005525.1. Lineage (NCBI taxonomy): Bacteria > Pseudomonadati > Pseudomonadota > Gammaproteobacteria > Moraxellales > Moraxellaceae > Acinetobacter > Acinetobacter sp. AG1. The sequence continues at coordinate 5,725 of NZ_LBMZ01000090.1, forward strand.
TGTTTTACAGAAAGGATATACCTTAAATGGTCGTTTACTTCGCCCAGCGATGGTGATGGTGGGTCAATAATCTACAGAGCAAAGTATTTATTTGCTCAAAAGTGCAGAATTTTGAGAGTTTTTTGATTTTTTTTCATAAAAATGCTTGAAAAAAACTGATTGACTCTCATATCGAATAACAAGCAAAACATTGCAACAAAATTTTAGAGGAACATCCCAAATGGCAAAAATTATTGGTATTGACTTAGGTACTACCAACTCATGTGTTGCTGTACTTGAAGGCGATAAAGTAAAAGTAATCGAAAACGCTGAAGGCGCACGTACAACTCCATCGATCATCGCTTATAAAGATGGCGAGATCTTAGTAGGTCAAAGTGCTAAGCGTCAGGCAGTAACTAATCCAAAAAATACATTATTCGCAATCAAGCGTTTAATCGGTCGTCGTTATGAAGATCAAGCGGTACAAAAAGATATCGGTCTTGTACCTTATAAAATCATCAAAGCAGACAATGGCGATGCTTGGGTTGAAGTAAACGATAAAAAATTAGCACCTCAACAGATCTCTGCTGAAATCTTGAAAAAGATGAAGAAAACTGCAGAAGACTATTTAGGTGAAACCGTTACTGAAGCGGTGATCACCGTTCCTGCTTACTTTAACGATGCGCAACGTCAAGCAACTAAAGATGCAGGTAAAATTGCAGGTCTTGATGTTAAACGTATCATTAACGAACCAACTGCTGCGGCACTTGCGTTCGGTATGGACAAAAAAGAAGGCGATCGTAAAATCGCGGTTTATGACTTAGGTGGTGGTACATTCGACGTATCAATCATTGAAATCGCAGATCTTGATGGCGACCAACAAATCGAAGTGTTATCAACCAATGGTGATACGTTCCTTGGTGGTGAAGACTTTGATAACGCGTTAATTGAATTCTTGGTTGAAGAGTTCAAGAAAGAACAAAGTGTGAACTTGAAAAATGATCCACTTGCGTTACAACGTCTGAAAGAAGCTGCTGAAAAAGCAAAAATCGAGCTTTCTTCATCAAATGCAACTGAAATCAACCTTCCATATATCACCGCTGATGCGACTGGTCCTAAACACTTAGTGATCAACGTAACACGTGCAAAACTTGAAGGTTTGGTTGCTGATTTAGTTGCTCGTACAATTGAGCCTTGCCGTATTGCGCTTAAAGATGCTGGTCTTTCGACTTCTGACATCTCTGACGTAATTTTAGTTGGTGGTCAGTCTCGTATGCCACTTGTACAACAAAAAGTACAAGAGTTCTTTGGTAAAGAGCCACGTAAAGACGTGAACCCTGACGAAGCAGTTGCGATTGGTGCAGCGATTCAAGGTGCGGTATTGTCTGGTGACAAAACTGACGTACTTTTATTAGACGTAACACCGTTAACACTTGGTATCGAAACCATGGGTGGCGTATTAACAGCGATTATTGAGAAAAACACGACGATTCCTGCAAAGAAATCACAAGTATTCTCTACAGCTGCTGACAACCAACCTGCAGTAGACATTTCGGTTTACCAAGGTGAACGTAAAATGGCTCAACAAAACAAATTGTTGGGTAACTTCCAATTAGGCGATATCCCACCTGCTCCACGTGGCGTACCGCAAATTGAAGTATCGTTCGACATCAACGCTGACGGTATTTTGAAAGTATCGGCTAAAGATAAGAGCACTGGTAAAGAGCAATCAATCCAGATTAAAGCAAACTCAGGTTTGTCTGATGCTGAAATCGAAGCAATGATTAAAGATGCTGAAGCGAATGCTGAAGAAGACCGTAAATTTGAAGAGTTAGCGAAAGCGCGTAACGAAGCGGATGCTTTAGTCTCTAGCTCTAACAAAGCAGTTAAAGATCTAGGTGACAAAGTCACTGAAGATGAGAAAACTGCGATCGCTACTGCGGTTTCTGAGCTTGAAGCAGCAACGAAAGAAAATGATGTTGAAGACATCAAAGCGAAAACTGAGGCTTTACAAAACATCTTGATGCCGATCACTCAACGTGCTTATGAACAAGCACAAGGTGCTGGCGGCGCAGAAGGTTTTGATCCAAATGCATTCCAAGGTGGTGATGCGGGTCAACAACAAAAAGCGGACGATGGCGTTGTAGATGCTGAGTTCACTGAAGTAAAAGATGACAAAAAATAATTTGTCTCTTTAGAAAAGACCGCGCGAAAGCGCGGTTTTTTTATATTTTAAGATGAATTATTTTGCTCAAAATAAAGTTCGCCCAAAATCGGCATAAACAAAGGCACTACGCCACAAGCCTTAATTTCTTCCATAAACTCAGCAATATTCACCCCTGGTAACAACTGAGGAACTGCATCAATCGGTGTCACCATGCTATCCCAATGACATGGAATAATGTATTTCGGTTTCAGTAGTCGAACCACATCTTTGACATAGTTCGGACGATATTTCCGTCCAATTGCACATAGACAGACAATATCTGCCTGCCTACCCTGTAATTCTTGTTCAATAAAATCGGCTGAATCAATGTGTACAACGCTAAGCTGCCCCGTATTAATCCACCAGTTAAACACCTGCCCATGTCGCAAATGATGAAATTTCGGTGGATAAGGTGGTGGTGTGGTCATATCTCCCGGCAATGGAATGCGACCAAACAAGGCCTTACCATGAATTGATGGCAAGCCAACAACTTGCCATTGACCACAATCGATTATTTCTCGTCCCTTTGTTTCAAGCATTTGCGATTCAGACAAGCCTGCTGATCGTCCATACATTAAGGTTGCTTGAGAACCAATTAAACGTGCTCCGGTTTGCTTACAAACCTCAGGTGCATCTAAAATGTGATCATAATGAGCATGCCCAATCAATACATCATCTGCATTTGGTATATGTTGTCTGACTAATTCAGAATCACTCAATAAAGGCTGAGTAAACGTTTGAGTTAAGTTTGGACGACTGATAAAAGGATCAAGCACAACTGTACGATGCTGATCAGAAAGAATGAATCCCGCTGTCCCCAAATATTTGATTTTTAAATTTCCAGCTTTTGCCGCAGCTGGTGAATTAGCCGTCCATGCAGTTTCAGGTGCTTTAAGTAAATATTTCAGCATGCATATTCCTTTGCATTTTATGTATTGATTGGTATTTGATCAAAGTCCCGTAAATATGGCAGCTGTAGACATGAATAACAAGTAATAGCCAAAATTCGAGCGCATTCAATTGTAATCAATCAAGTAATATCAATTTGATACAGCTAAAATATTGTATGTATAATCTAAAGCATTAGAACATCACATTATTTATAAAAATGAAAACTGCCCCCATTATCACCAAAACCAAATTTAGAGGAATGCTTATTTCATCTCTAATCTGTGTCTTTATCAGCACAATCTTTGATGCATATGATGAAACGACTATCTCGATAAATGAGGCTTTATCAACAGATCCGCAAAACTGGGAGTTAGCCATCACCAGCATTCTGTTTATTGGTATGGTTGCTGTATTGATAGGTCTATTCGCATTCAAAGAATGGGCAAGAAAATTATATGTTTATAGCTTTTTCCCTATCTTATTCATTTATCTCTTACCAAGCTATTCTTGGACATATATATCAGGTCTAGGTGCGATTTTTTATGAAATAAGTAGTATTCTATCTACATTGGTCTTTGGAATTTTAGTACTACCTAGCCTCTACCAACCTCTATTTTCCAAAAATAACGAATGAAGCTCTTTCTAATTATTGCATTGCTAATCTTTATCTTCTGGTCGGGTTATCAAACCCGCCAACACCCTCAACTTAAATTTAACTCGCTGACAGATCGCATCGCTAATCCACTAGATACACGCCTACGTTATCGAATCGCTGAGGTAGATCCTCGTTTTAAACTCAGTATTGAACAAGTACAAGAAATCAGCCAACAAGCAACTCAAATTTGGAAAGATGGTACAGGTCAAGATTATTTTGTTTATGATCCGAATGCCCAGCTTGCAATTCATCTCATTTACGATGAACGCCAACAAGAAAGTGAACAACGCCGAGAACATATAACTCAACTCGAAGCGAATCAACAGGTATGGAAAGATAAAAAACAGCAATTAGATCAAATTGAACAAGAAATTATGCGGAGTAAGCAATTTTTAGATTTAAAACAAGAACAACTCAATCAACAAATTCAGCAATATAATCAAGAGCAGCTTTCTGCTCAACACAACCAATCTTCATCTGGGAATTCGACATATTTTCAGCAGAGACAGCAAGAGCTACAAAGTAATATTGAGTTAGTGCAACAAGAAGTTAATCAATACAATCAAAGAATTACTCAATTAAATCAAAAAATAGATGAACTTAATTCACTGGATCAACAACTAGATGCTTCAGTCAAACAATATAAACAACGCTTTCAACCACATTTATTTCATAAAGGCTTATTTAATGGAAAACAAATTTTAATCTATGAGTTTGAATCAGATAACGATTTACGATTAACACTAGCACATGAACTAGGACACGCACTTGGTTTACAACATGCAAACAGCCCTCAAGCTTTAATGTATCCTATTATGAAAGATCAAGAGATGGACAATTTCCATCTCACTCAGGCTGACCGTGATTTATTATTAACAAGATAGCCTTTTATGGCTGAATGAGCATTAGATTTTAGAAAATGGCGATGGACCTTAAATGTCATAAATGACCAATTTTTAACTTAAAAGTAAAAAAATTCCTCATTTTCAAAAATATTTACAAAAGTTAACAATAGGGTGATTTTTTGTCGTCTTTTTAGGAAATCTCCATTAGTTTATATTTAATACTTTGATATTTTTCGACTTAAGATTAAAAAACAAACAAATATTTTTCTTTTCCATTGTGTAAATTATTCGATTTAATTTTTTATTTATTAGAAAAAAATCACACTTTTTATCTATATTTATTAAATGTATAGCGTTTTGACGAAACCTAGAGATTGCTTAAAAATAAGCTTTATTTAGGAGAAATTGCTCATGCGCTATCATCATTTCGCTTTTTTTGCTGCGTGTTTATGCATGGGAATTTCTAATCTCTCTTACGCACAAAGCAGCTCAGTCAATAACAATATCCACTCACATGAGTTGATAAAAGCTCCACTACATTATCGTATTGCTGACATTGATCCACGATTTAATTTAGATACTCAACAGGTACTTGAGTTGACCCAACAAGCAGCTAAAATTTGGGAAAAAGAAACAGGTCAACAGCACTTTATTTACGATCCCCAAGCAGAATTTACGATCAATTTGGTTTTTGATGAACGTCAGCAACGTAGTGCTGAACGTGTTCAAAACTTAGATCAACTCAAACAACAACAAGGTCAATGGGAACAACAAAATCAACAATTACAGCAGTTCAAAGATGAAGTGCAAAAAACAACCAGTCTAATTGCCAGTAAACAATCTCAGCTTACAGCACAATTTCAACAGTACAATGTTGACGTACAACGCTTTAATCAAATGCGTTCATCATCGAAAGAATTAGCGGAGCAATTAAGCCAACGCCAAAAAGCATTACAGCAACAATCTGCTATGCTACAACAAGAGATTCAAGTTCATAATCAAAAAACTCAGCAACTGAATCGAGATATTCAAAAACTCAATCAAAATAATAAGCAGCTTGTGGCATCAGCTCATCAATTTAATCAAACATTTCAGCCACGTTTGTTTCATAAAGGGCATTTCAATGGTAAACAGATTTATATTTACGAGTTTTCATCTAAAAATGATCTACGTTTGACGCTCGCACATGAGTTTGGTCATGCACTTGGGCTAGAGCATACCAATGATCCAACATCGCTGATGTATCCAATTATTCAGCAGCAAAATCTTGAAAAACTTTCACTAACTGAAGTAGACCGAGATCTTGTTCGAACACTGACACCATCTTCCTCAGCAAATGATTTGACAATGTCAGTTTCTGACAAAAACTGATCATTTGGTATATTTATTTGCATTAAATGAAATTTATTTATGTGAAATAGAATGTATTTTATTATGTTCTATTTCATCTTATTTAATTTAGACATTGAAAGAAATGATTAAATTTAAACCACTGTAATCCGACCTATTGTCTAATATTTTATAGAAAAAATAGTATATTAAAGTTCATTTATTCTCGTCTATTTTGATAATTTTTTCATCCAAACCTGAAACTAAAACTAGTATAAAACAGCTTTTTGGTAATTTGACTACAAATTAAATTTGATTAAAATGCGACCTTTTTCAACATTTATCTTTCGTTATGCACCCGTTCTCCCTTGTTTTGGCTACATGCTTTTTCATGATAGCTTCAGCAACTGCTTTCGCTCAAATTTCAGCAAACTTAAGCAAAAATCCGATTGCATACAGTAGCAATAATCCCCTGCACTATCGCATCGCAAGCTTAGATCCTCGCTTAAATATAAGTTCGCAACAAATGATCGAACTATCTAAACAAGCTGCTGCGATCTGGGAAAAAGATACAGGTCAAAAGTATTTTGTTTACGACCCTAAAGCGGAGTTAGTCATTCATTTAGTGTTTGATCAACGTCAAGTTCGTAGTATGAAACGCTCAGAGAATCTATACATATTGGAGCAGAAGCAACAAATCTGGTTAAATCAAAATCAACAACTTCAAAATATAAGAGAAAATTTAGCGCAGTCAGCAACGCAACTCGAATTGCAAAAAATTGAGTACCAAAGTAATACTGCGAAATACCAGAAAACGTTGCAAAAATTAGAAACCTCACGCTTGCAAAAAAGTCTAATGATGACTCTTCAACAGCAACAACAACTGTTAAAACAACAATCTGCTGACTTACAGAATCAGATTGAACAGCATAATTTGTTGGTTCAACAACTGAATAGTGAAGTAGAAAAATCCAAACAGCTACATCAACAGTTAAATGAATCTGTTGCAGCATTTAATCAAAACTTTAAACCACAAGTCATACATAAAGGTCAATTTGATGGAAAACAGATTTTTATTTATGAGTTTTCATCACTTGATGATTTACGCCTCACTCTTGCACATGAGTTTGGACATGCACTAGGTTTAAAGCATACCAAAGATCCAAAATCACTGATGTATCCAAGAATCAAGGAGCAAGATGCGAAGAACTTTCAACTCGCAGATGTCGATCTGGAACTACTAGGCTTTTCTCGTTAAGTATCTGTTATAAGAATATGAGAAATCTATAAGCTGATGTTTTTAAAAAGATCGTAACAATGAGTCGATTCTTTTGATTTATTCATGTTATTGTGGTGTCAAAACATCATCTTAGTCTTAATGGAGATCAGCATGAGTTATTATCATATCCTCATTGAAGTGAATGACCACATCAGTACGATTGAACAGACTCGTGATATTGAAATCTTAGATATTCAGGATCTTAGTCCGTATCTTCATTCTATTTTGATCCCCTATTTCAATGAACATGAATTAGAGTTTGAAGATGAGAATCTTACTTATAATGAAGTTCTACATCTCGAAGTTAAACAAACGCTATTGCCAATTGAACACCTGATTGAAGAAGAACAAAAACAACTACCTAGCGATACAGATGTGACCATTACTGCTTACGAGATTTTTAATGATCGTGATTTAAGCCAAGATGTCACTGCGGTAATTTTTGATATTTTAGAAGCCATAAAATTAGATGCTGCACCCTAAATAAAATAAGGTCTGCGTTTAAGCAGACCTTATTTTATTTAAATATACTTATTGCATCATTTGTTTTGCTTGTTCTTGCCTAAATGCACGTAAAATTTGTTGACCAGCACGACCTGTAGGATTCAAGCCTAAGCGTGTTTGCTCTTGGCGAATGGCTTGACGACTTTTGTCTCCAATCAATCCATCCACCACACCAATATCATAACCTCGCTTGACCAAAAACTGCTGAATTTCGCGACGCTCTGCTCGAGAAGTCCCTGCATCATCCGTTGGCCAAGATGTTAAAAATGCTGTACCACCACGTAAACGATCAGATAAATGAGCGATCGCTAAGCCATAACTTTCAGCAGCGTTATAGCTATAAATTGCATCAAAGTTTTTAAAGACCAAAAATATTGGGCCATTTGCGCCCGCAGGTGAAATCAATCCAGCAGGCGTACTTCCCGATAGATTACCCTGAATTAAAGCTGTGCCATCTGCACGCGTCACACCTTGTGCAATCCAACTATTCAAAGATTTTTTATTGCGACGACTTTCTCCTGCAATTGACATTCCTTGAGGAATTTTGATTTCAAAACCCCACGGCATACCTGTTTGCCACCCTGCTTGCTTTAAAAAGTTAGCCGTCGAAGCTAATGCATCTGCTGTACTTGAAACCAAATCACGTCGACCATCACCATCAAAATCTACTGCTAAGCGCTCGTAGGTCGATGGCATAAATTGAGTATGTCCAAACGCACCTGCCCATGAGCCATAGAGTTGGTCTTGGTTTAAATCACCACGCTGTAAGATTCGCATTGCTGCAAAAAATTCACCTCGGAAATAACTTTGACGGCGTCCCTCACAACTTAAAGTGCCTAATGCTTGTAATAAAGCATATTTACCTGAAATATCGCCATAGTTACTTTCCACACCCCACACCGCCACTACAGTTTCTGCCGGTACACCATAAGCCTGTTCAACTCGATTTAAAACAGCACGATGTTGAGCAAGTTTCTGCTTACCTGCTTGGACACGCTCATCATCAACCAAACCTGATAAATAGTCCCAAATTGCAGTAGAAAATTCAGGTTGATAATTCAATTTGTCTATGACCGAATAATCTGGTTTTAAATTCTGCGTATAACGATCATAGCTTGATGCTGAAACACCAGAAGCAATTGCTTGTGAGCGTAAATTTGCTAAGCAGCCTTGAAAATCTGAAGTTGAAGTATATGTACTCGTGTTTTGAATGGCAGTTGAGGATGAGGAAAATGTTGCACCATTAATCACAAGCTCAGCATGTGCCTGACTAAAAAACGTAAAAAAGGCAGTGCCTAGAAAAAAAGAAAAATAATGTTTCATGAGTTAACCAAAATATTTGAATTCAAATTTCCATATCACCTTAACATGCTGTTTGAATATGTATCGTTTGGAAACGTAACTTTGAATTCATTTATTGTTTTTAAATTTAAAACCTGAACTTTTAAATTCATAATTCCTCCATCGTTTTAAATTTAAAAGTTATCAACACCACTCTTTTAAATTCAAAACAAGCATCAATCATTATCTGTATTTTGAATTTAAAAAATAACTTCATATCGATCATGTTCTTTGAATTCAAAAATAGATGCTTCATTTAAATTTATTCCAATTTACTAAAACAGCTTTAATCTACACATTATTTCTTATATTTCATAAAATTAAGATCAAAAATAGATACCCACAATCTCAAAATTTAAATTCAAAACACAGTAACACCTTTAGTTTTAAATTTAAAAACTGCATGTTTTTGAATTTAAACTACAACTCTCAATAACCAACCATAGTTTAAATTCAAATTTTTCACACTATTTTAAATTCAAAAGCCCAGCTTAAAGTTATCCACAGCACACCAAAAATGGTATAGCGCATTTTTGAATTTAAAACTTTAAATTTAAAATAATAGACGATAAAAAAGCGACCCGAAGATCGCTTTTTTAGCTATTGTGGATAAGTTTAGAGGTTCATATCCGCTGTTAATGCCAATGGCACAGGTAAAATCTGAGCTAATTGGCGGCATAACACAGTCAATTCGTCACTATTGTTTGGCATCAAAGTAATATGACCAAGCTTACGACCAGCACGCTCAGACTTATTATAAAGATGTAAATGCGCACCTTTGAGTGCTAAAACATCTTCTGATTTAGGGTGTTGACCAATGATATTGATCATCACTGTTGGACGCACAACATCTGTTGCTCCAAGCGGCAAGCCTGCTACGGCACGAATATGATTTTCAAACTGCGAGCAAATCGCACCTTCAATCGACCAATGTCCTGAATTATGAACACGACATGCCATTTCATTCGCATAAAGCCCTTGTTCGGTCACGAATAATTCAAGCGTAAGCACACCCACATAATTAAGATGATTCAACAACCGAGTAATATAGTCTTGTGCAACTGGCTGTAAATCTGTGCTATTTGGTGCAGGAACAATCGAGTGAGAGAGAATACCATTGTGATGATGGTTTTCGGCGAGTGCCCATGTTTTGACATCACCATCTTGACCACGTACCGCAATAATCGATACTTCACGGCTGAATTTCACAAAGCTTTCAGCGATTAAACTTTTTGCAGGCCCTAATTCAGTCCAAGCTGTATCAATTTGATCTTCAGAACGTAATACAAACTGACCTTTACCATCGTAGCCGCCTGTTACGGTTTTTAATACGATAGGTAGTCCTAATTCAGTTACCGCTTGTTTTAAGCTGTCCAAGCTGTCCACAGCACGATACGGTGCAATTGGGATATCAAGTTCGTCAAACAAACTTTTTTCTGCCAAGCGATTTTGTGCCGTCGCCAAGGCAAGGCGAGGAGGGTGTAGTGTTTTGGTTTGGGTCAAAACATCCACATCGGCAACAGGTGTATTTTCAAATTCAAGGCTGAATACATCGGCACTTGCGATGAAATCTTGTAGTGCTTCTGGATTTTTACTTGAAAATACAGGACCTAAAATAGCTGCTGGGCAGTCTGTTTCGGCTTCGAAAAAGCTACATTGAATATTGAGTGGTAAAGCTGCTTGCGCCATCATGCGGCCAAGCTGTCCACCACCAAAAATACCGATGGTTTTATTCATGATTGGCCCCGTTATACTTGACCAGGAATGTTATTGTTCGATACTTTTTCCGTTTGAGCTGTGCGGAAATCAGCCACATTTTTAGCAATATCTAGGCGGGTTAAACCTAGAATTTGCGCTGCAAGAATTGCCGCATTGGTTGCACCAGCCTGACCAATAGCCAAAGTACCTACCGCAATACCCGCTGGCATTTGTACAATCGAAAGCAATGAATCTACACCATTTAAAATTGAAGATTTAACAGGCACGCCAAGCACAGGCAAATCAGTTTTAGCAGCACACATCCCAGGTAAATGTGCAGCGCCACCAGCACCCGCAATAATTACCTGAATACCACGATCGCGTGCTGTTTCAGCATATTCAAATAAACGATCTGGCGTACGGTGCGCAGAAACCACCTCAGCTTCAAAAGGAACACCCAATTGTTTGAGCATATTAGCGGTATGTTCAAGGGTTGCCCAATCTGATTGAGAACCCATGATAATTCCGACTAAAGGTTGGCTATCTGTTGCGACCGCATTCATTGGCTTTTCCAAAACATGATAAAAATATAAAGAGAAGTATCTCGACTTACGCCAAGCACGAAGGAATAAATTGGCAAATATTATAGCGGTTTTTTCAAACATCCCCAACCACAGAACGCATTAACGGCTTTCTTGAAAAATTAGGTTTGATTACGAAAAACAAAATAAACACATCCCATCAAACAAAGCATAGCCCAGACATAATCCAACTTGAATGGTTGTTTAAACAGAAAAACCATAAAGGGAACAAATACCATGAGTGTAACCACCTCTTGGGTGATCTTCATTTCCCCCAAACTCCAACCCTGTTGATTTAATAACTTAGTCGCAGGAATCATAAAACTATATTCCAGCAGGGCTATACACCAGCTAAACAGGATTGCTTGCCAAAGCGGTGCATCATGCAAAATCTTCAGATGCCCATACCATGCCATAGTCATAAAACAGTTAGAAATGATCAACAAACATAATGCTAAAAGTGTAGGGCTCAATCGTATGTCCTTTTATAAAAATAAGGGCTGAATCATTTGCATTTGACTACACCAGCATAACGTTAAAATCACTTCATTTTAAGTTAATAACTACAACGAATTTTGACTATCTTTTCAATGTCAGCCTTGCTATCGTTGCGATTGATTTTTATTGATAACGACAATCATACACACGAGTTCCGTGCTGTATGCAAAGCAGTGGAGAAGGCGCGTTATGCATCTGCATATTTTGGGTATTTGTGGCACATTTATGGGGTCTTTGGCTCTACTCGCACGAGATTTAGGACACAAAGTCACAGGCTCAGATGCCAATGTTTATCCACCGATGTCAACTCAACTGGAAAATGCAGGTATTGAATTGATGCAGGGCTATGACCGTAGCCACTTGCAACCGCATCCTGATCTTGTGATTGTCGGCAATGCCATGAAACGTGGTATTGATGCGATTGAATACATGCTGAATGAAGGTCTGCCTTATATTTCTGGCCCACAATTCTTGGCAGACCATGTGCTCCAAGGCAAACATGTGCTTGGTGTCGCAGGTACACATGGTAAAACCACCACCACCACCATGCTGGCTTGGGTGCTTGATCAAGCAGGCCTAAATCCGGGTTTTTTGATTGGCGGTGTACCGCTAGGTTTTAGTGAAAGCGCACGTTTAGGTGGCGGTCAATATTTCTGTGTAGAAGCAGATGAATATGATTCTGCTTTCTTCGATAAGCGTTCTAAGTTCGTTCACTATCACCCTAAAACTGCGATTTTAAACAACCTCGAATTTGACCACGCCGACATTTTTGATGATCTCGCTGCGATTCAGAAACAGTTCCACCATTTAGTACGTACCATTCCGAGTGAAGGTCGTATTATTGCACCAATTACTGAAACCAATATTGATGAAGTACTAGAACAAGGCTGTTGGACGCCTGTAGTGCGTACCAGTCTTGAGCCAAATGACCAAGCCGCTTTATCTGCTGAGTTGATCAGTGCCGATGGCAGTCACTTTAAAGTACTTGAACACGGCAAAGTGGTTGGTGAAGTGAAGTGGAACATGACAGGGCAACATAGTGTTGCCAATGCATTGGCAACGATTGCGGCTGCACAACACGTTGGTGTCAGCCTTGAACAGGCATGTGAAGCCTTATCCAACTTCGGTGGCGTGAAACGCCGTATGGAGCTGTTAGGTACCGTGCGTGGCATCGAAGTCTATGATGACTTTGCCCATCACCCAACGGCAATTGAAACCACACTCGATGGCGCACGTAAACGTCTAGGCGAACGTAAGTTGTGGGCGATCATTGAACCACGTTCTAACACCATGCGTATGGGTAGCCATAAAGATGGTTTAGCACACTCTGCACGTTTGGCCGATGAAGTGATTTGGTATCAACCAGAGGGCTTGGATTGGGATTTACAACCCGTGATCTCTGCGTCATCAAACAAGGCTGAAGTCAGCCGTTCTTTAGATGACATCATTGCCCGTGTGGTGAATGAAGCAGGTGAGGGCGATGCTGTGGTGATCATGTCGAATGGCGGTTTTGGTGGTTTACACCAAAAGTTAATTACAGCTTTGTCGTAATTAACTTGAGCCATTAAATCTGATACGCGTAAACGTCATCCACAACCTGCGTGATATTAGCAAAATGCTGTTTCTGCGAAGCATAAATTAAATGCAAGAAGTGAACAGGTTTTGTGGGTGACAATGGTTTTGCCTACTTTTCCCGAAAGAAAAGTAGGTCGAGCCTGAACAAAGTTGAAATATATTTCAACTGAAGTGCAAGACGTAGTGGCTTCGTCTAAAATTAAAATGAGATCACAGTAAGACTCCGCTATAACCATTTAAATCAACTCAGTTTATTCACCAATTTCAACGGCAAAATCTTCATAGCAATCCCCATTGGCAACCACGGCCACTGCGGCACATAAGCCTTCACAGGTTCCTTCTCAATGGCTTTGACCAAAGCCTTACAACCCGTTTTCTCATCCACCTCAAATGGTAACTTCTTCGCACCCTCATTCAACTCAGTTCGAATATAACCTGGGAAAATCGTTGAGACTTTAATTGGTGTGCCCAACAACTCCGCACGAATGCCCTCTGCCAAATGCGCTACCGCTGCTTTACTAGCGGCATAAGCCGATAAATGCTTTGGTAAACCACGCATCGCACTCATGGATGAAATCACCACCAAATGACCTTTGTTTTGCGCTCTAAAGATTTCAACTGCCGCTTCACATTGCGCCAAGGCAGAAATAAAATTGGTTTCCGCCGTAGCACGATTCACTTCAAAATGACCTTTACCAATACGACGACCATCACCCACACCTGCATTGACAATAATTCGGTCAATGCTGCCGAATTCTTGCTGAAAGGCTTTAAACACAGTAAACACATCATCGTAATGGGTCACATCAAGGATCTTAATCTTGACCTGAATTGAGAACTGGCTTTGCAACTGCTGTTGTAACGCTTCCAGACGCTCTAAACGTCGTGCGCAAAGTGCCAAATTGTAGCCCTTGGCTGCGAATTCACGCGCCATACCTGCGCCTAAGCCCGAACTTGCACCTGTAATTAAAATCGTTTTTGCCATGCCTGCCACCTATTTTTTAAATCCATGTTAAAAGTTCAGCATCACGCGCTTTTAAATAATGATGCTCATTAAAACTGAGTAATTGCAAACGACCATCGGTCCAACGCAAGGTAGTAATACTGGCATTGGCAATTGACCAGTTCAGTGCAAAAATCTGTTTGGCATCCAAACCTAATACCTTGCCAACCGCCACAGAAATGACACCGCCAGAACTGAATACCACGGCTTGACGCTGCTGGGTTGCATCAATGTGCTGACATAACAGCTGTAAGGCATTTTCTACCCGAGACTGAAAACCCAACCAGGTTTCATGATATTCATGGTCATATTGTTCTCCAATCCAACGATCAATCGCCCCATCAAAAATTTTGGCAAGGTAAGCACGTGGATTGGCCACCAATTCAACATCCTGCTTCAATAATTCAGGCTGATTAAAACGCGGTTCGTATTGTGCAAATACATGTTGGTGATCAAACTCATTCCATGCCGATTCGGTTTGAATCGCTGCATCATGAAAGCTTTGTGATAAAGCCAATTGCGCCGTCTGCTGATGACGTTGCATCGAACCAGCCACGACCAATGGCGTATGTTTCAGGGTTTGCTTAAAAAAATCACCCACCACCTGCGCTTGCTGTTCACCTTTGGCTGAAAGCTGATCATAACTTGCTGCACCAAATGACGCTTGCCCATGTCGCACCAAATAGATTGTGCTCATCGTTTTAGAATATCCCCTAGTTTTGCAGCATATTCAGGTAGCAGTTGCTGTGCTTGCTGATTATCTTGAGCAATCAGTTTTAAGGCCCGAATATGCAGCGCATGAATCATAATCCAAAAATCCTTAAAGGCTGGATTATCAGTTTGTTGATGGTAATAACGATAATAGATCTGTTGAGCAATCACGGCTAAACGGAATAAACCAAACACTTCATAAAATGCCCAGTTGTCAGGTTGCAAACCTGTTTTCTCCAGATAATAATCGACCACTTGCTGACGGGTCAGCATGCCTTTTAAATTGGTCGGTTGGCGACGACTGGATTTCATCAAAGCATCATCATCTTCCTGAATCCAGTAGGCAAGGGCGCTGCCCAAATCCATCAATGGATCGCCTAGTGTCGCCATTTCCCAATCCAATACACCAATCACCTGAGTCGGTTGTTGTGGATCTAAAATGACATTATCAAAACGCCAGTCATTATGAATGACGCAGGTTTTAGTATCGGTTGGGATATGTTCCAGCAACCACTGGCGCACAAAAGCAAAATCGGGAACATTCGGTGTTAAGGCTTTGGCATAACGCGCATCCCAACCTTCAACCTGACGGCGGCAATAGCCATCACCTTTACCCAGTTTTTCCAGCTCAGTACCTTGATACGGTACTTGATGCAACTCAATCAGCTTATCCAGCACATTCAAACACAGCTGTTGAGCCTGTTGCTCATCCAGTTGTAATTCTTTGGGTAAATTGGCGCGTGGAATAATGCCCTCAATCCGTTTCATGACATAGAAATCACAGCCAATTACACTGTTATCCTGACACAGTGCCAGCATTTCAGGCAGGACAGGGTAAAACGGTGCAAGATATTTCTGAACGTTATATTCACGTGCCATATCATGTGCCGATTTGGCCTTAGTGCCTTTGGGTGGACGGCGCAAAATCAGATCAGCATTGTCATACTGTAAACGATAAGTCCAATTGGATGCACCACCCGAGTATTGAGTGACTTGTGCCTGTCCTTGTAGCGCCACACCCTGATTTTTTAACCATCTTTCCACTGCCGCTAGATCGAGTTCCTCACCATGACGAACCTGACCACCCACATCAATCACTGCCATTTTCTTTTATCCTTATCCACGACCATAGCCACGTTTTTTCAATTCTAATTTAGCAATCATGCCTTTATGTACTTCATCAGGCCCATCAGCCAAACGTAAACTTCGTGCTTGGTTAAAGAAAGCAGTCAGTGGGGTATCCCGTGACACACCCTCACCACCGTGAATCTGAATCGCCATATCCACTACATTTTGCAATACAGTGGGTGCTACGACTTTAATGGCTGAGATTTCGGTCAATGCTGCCATATTGCCTTGAGTATCCATCTTATAAGCGGCATACAGCGTTAATAAACGGGCTTGGTCAATTTGCACACGGGCATCAGCAACCCGCTCTAAATTGCCCCCCAATTTAAGGATCTCTTTACCAAAGGCTTTGCGTGACATACCACGGTCAATCATTAGCTCTAGGGCTTTCTCTGCGGCACCAATACAACGCATACAATGGTGAATCCGCCCAGGCCCTAAACGACCTTGTGCAATTTCAAAACCTTGTCCTGCCCCCCCAATAAAGCTGCTGACGGGTACACGCACATTGTCAAAACTGACCTGTCCATGCCCATGCGGTGCATCGTAATCGCCAAACACAGGCAACATTCTTTCAATGGTCACGCCTTGCGTATCAATCGGCACAAGTACCATTGAATGTTGATGATGACGGTCTTTATTCGGGTCTGGAGTATAGGCCATGAAAATAATCACTTTGGCATTGGGATCGCCCAAGCCCGATGACCACCATTTGCGGCCATTCAGTACAATTTCATCCCCCTCAATCACCGCCGTGGCCTGCATATTAGTAGCATCACTGGAAGCCACGGCGGGTTCAGTCATACAGAACACTGAACGGATTTCTCCTGCAAGCAAAGGTTGCAACCATTGCTGTTTTTGTGCCTCGCTACCATAGCGCCATAACACTTCCATGTTGCCGCTATCAGGTGCATTACAGTTAAATACGGTTGGTGCAAGTAAGCTACGTCCAGTCAGTTCGGCAATATGCGCATATTCGTGAACCGATAAACCAGCACCCAATTCCACATCGGGCAAAAACATATTCCATAAGCCAGCCGCTTTAGCCTTATCTTTCAATTGTTGTAATTGTTCTGGCCACTGCCACTTGGTCCAGTCACCATCCACATTGAGATGATGGACTTCATCCCAGAAGGCTTTTTCAATCGGTTCTATTTCTTGTTGAATAAAGGCTTGCGTTCGTGCAATAAAATCCTGTGCGCGTTCAGATAATGCAAACATCATCATTTCCCTCAATGTAAAATGTGGCGAATATTGATTCGCTGCTTTACATCACCATAAGCGAAAATTTATTATGAATGAAATGATTTTATTTTATTCAAAACTATGAATCAGATTCATAATACTAGCCCATTGGAAGTGGCTCACTTTCATCGTATTGATATTAATTTATATCCGCTGTTTATTGCGATTTTTGAACAAAAGAGCATTTCCAAAGCCGCGCAATTGTTGTGTATCAGCCAATCTGCGGTCAGCCACGCCTTGCAGCGTTTGCGCACGCAACTTGGGGATGATTTATTTGTTCGAAACGGGCAAAAAATGCTGCCAACGCCTTATGCTGAGCAGATTTATCAGCCGATTCAAATGGCTTTATTGAGTATTCAAAAAATCGCTATGCCTCAGCAAGATTTTATGCCAAGCATGCTACAAAGTATAAAAATCGCGATTCATGATGAAATCGAACCCATTATTTTTCCTCAATTGGTCAATCACTTTGCCAAGCAAAATCTCAATATCCAGTTTTTTAGTTCTAAACTTGATCGTAAAAATATGTTGGCTGATTTGTCAGCACAACAAATCGATTTTGTGATTGACTTAGTACAACCGTTTCAAGCTCATTTACAGTTTGAAAACCTGATTGAAGATTATTTTGTAGTCTGCACTCAGCAAACTAAAATGGATTTATCACTCTATTTATCTTCACCGCATATTGGTGTGTCATCACGGCGTACGGGGTTATTATTAGAGGATATTTATCTAAATCGACAACAATTGTCTCGGCAAATTTTTCTACGCTGTCAGCACTATTCAACAGCTTTACAGGTCTTAGCGCAGCACCCAAATGCAATACTGACTATCCCTCAAAGTATTCTAAAACATCTACACTATTCAAAAGATTTACAGATTCATGCACTTCCGATTGAATTACCCAAAATCAATATGGGTATGTATTGGCATGAGCATGTCAAACACAATGCAAGACATCAGTTTTTACGTGCAGAAATTTTAAATGTCTTTCACTCAGGACAAGCTACAGCAGTGCTGCCATAGCTTGTTTGGAGGTACGATCAACTTATGAAACTTAATGAGGAGAATGGCTTGAATGTACAGGCTCATCAACACAATTCATTAAATACGTCTTTGAAAAAACCAGTCTGAAGACATAAATTACAGCCATCGCAAAGACGCTGTATCCAATCTGAGTAAATAGTAAAGGGATACAGAATAAAATTAAAATGGTCATTGGATAAACCCAACGACGCCAGCCGCGTAAATAAAAAGCTTCATAAAATAACCAGAGATAGGTGCTATAAACAGCCAAACAAGTCGCTATCACTAAACCCATCATTTGGCTAGAAATGTGTGCATGTTGTGTCGACACATCAACAGCGGCTGCTAAGGCTGCACCGAGAGCTGCGATACTAATAAAAATAAAGAAATGCCCATATCCCCATAAAAAAGGTTGCACACCTCGACGTTGATGATGGTGATGACTTCGATCAAAATAGACCCACCACATCGCAAACATCATCAAGAGTCCACCGACTATTAGGAAAATTTCTTCTATATTTAAAACATGATTAGAAAAAGCATCTTGTATAGCTGCGAAGCTACCAATAATCGACTCACCCAGTACAATGATGGTCAATAATGCATAACGCTCCACAATATGATGGGGATGCCATGGCGTAGCAGTATGTCTTTCAGCATAAAAAGGAACAGCCAGTTCTAAGCCGACCAAGCATAAGAACATCAGTGGAGTCAGTTGAATTGAACTAAAATTACCAATTAACCATGCAAGTTGAACCAAGACGATTCCGATTGCATAACGATATGCTGTTACTCTTCGTTCAGGGTCATGTTTTGCCACACGTATCCACTGGGTGACTAAGGCCAAGCGCATGATGATGTAGCCAATAATAATTACATCGAAATCGTGCTGCTGAAACACTGAGGGAATCCCCGCCGCCATCACCAATGAACCCAAAATTTGCACAAAGGTTAAACAACGATACAAGGTGTCATCATTATCATAAGCGGAGGCAAACCAAGTGAAATTCATCCATGCCCACCATAATGCAAAAAACACCATAAAGTAGGTAGGTAAAGCATGCCAAAGATGACCTTCGATCATCGCATGATGAAGTTGCTGACCTGCCGTTGCGATCGCAACCACGAAGATGAGATCAAATAAAAGTTCTAAAGGCGTAGCTACACGATACTGTTCTTCTGGATCTCGGGGTGCAAATAACTTTAATCTTTTAATTTGATGATGTTCAACACTCATATCTTCTTCTCAAGGCATCAAAAGCCTGTAAATTTTAGCCCAACTCGTGGGGATGAAAGCTCTATTCTGTCTGCATCATAAAATATTGTTGAAAATTTATTCACACAAAATTTGCGCTAATACGTAAATTGTGTAATTCTATAACTACTTTGGATGTAACCATCCATACAGAATTAGTTTGACAAGGGGAGTAGCCTCCTCCAAACCTAGGTAGTGTAGTTTAAATACTTAGGTGTCAGAGCTTCGTCATTACACTTTGCAAAAAGTCGGACTCTGAGCATCACAATCGATATGTGATGTAGGCAAGACCTTGATCATGTTGAAACAGATGTATTTATTCATCTGGCAACTGGTCAAGGTTTTTTTATGCCCAGTTGCTAGATAGGGAGTTGTGATGGAAACTATCGGTAATCTATGGCTGTATGTCGTATTCTTCGGCCTTGTCACAGTCATGCTTTTGGTCGATTTTTTAGGCTTTAAACAAAAACAAAATCAAGATGTTCCAATCAAGCAAGCCGCTTACTGGAGTATTGCTTGGGTCACTGTAGCAACGCTATTTGGTGGGGGCTTGTGGCTCTATCTACAGCAAACAGTAGGACTCACCCTTGCGAATCAAAAAACCATGGAATACTTCGCAGGTTATCTACTGGAAAAATCACTGGCAATCGATAACGTCTTCGTTTGGTTGATGATCTTCGCAGCATTTGCAATTCCACCTGCATTGCAACGTAAAATCTTACTTTATGGTGTATTAGGTGCGATTGTTTTAAGAACCATCTTTATCTTTATTGGGGCTTGGTTCGTACAAGAGTTTTCTTGGGTACTTTATATTTTCGGTGCATTCCTTGTGTATACAGGTTTTAAATTCTTGAAAGGTCAAGATGAAGAAACCAATATTGAAGATATTAAATTACTGAAATGGTTACGCAAACACATGCGTATTACCCCTCAACTTGAAGGTAATAAATTTTTCGTCCGTCAAAATGGCGTGTTGTGGGCAACACCTTTATTTTTAGTTTTAATCTTAGTTGAAGCATCTGATGTTATTTTCGCGGTCGACTCTATTCCTGCGATTTTCGCGGTAACCAGTGACCCGTTTATTGTATTAACAGCAAACTTAATGGCGATTTTGGGTTTACGCGCAATGTTCTTCTTACTTGCTGGCGCTGCATCTAAATTACATTATTTACCTTATGGTTTAGGTATTATCTTATTGTTTATTGGTGCGAAGATGTTATTGCTTGATGTATTCCATATGCCAATCTGGATCTCATTAGGCTTTATCATATTGGTATTAAGTATTACTGCTTATTTATCATTACGTCACAACAAAAAACAACCGCAACTTTAATACAGCATATAGGGCATCTAATAAAATTTGGATGCCTTATTATTTAAAATATAAGAATAGACTATACATTAAAAAAACAGATCAATATGATATGTCGGCTTATCGCTTTTATCTTTCTTAATCAGAAACATAATAAACAAGACTTGCTCACATATTTATGTCGATCAAGCAAATTAAAATGAGTGGGGTCTCATGCGTTCTAAAAAAATTAATCTTGTTGTTGTACCATTATTACTGACTGCCTGTAGCCATAATGATGGACCTCTAGTACAAGATGTTTATAACAATCAATATGATTGTGCAACAGACTGGAATACTGAAACTTGTGAAGAAGAAAATAGCTCAGGGAGCGGAAGTTCTACTGCTGGAGTTCGCTATTATGGTGGTTTTGGTTCTGGGCGTTATTTAGGACCACAATATTATCAACATAATCGTGAAGTCTCTTTTAAAGGCAATACTTTGAGGCCACATACCAATCTCAGTGTGGGACAACCTTCAATTTCAACCACTGCAAAACGCTATTCTGTATCATCACCTATTCGTGGCGGTTTCGGTCGTGGCGGCTCATCATTTGGCGGCTAATTAAAAAGACTGAAACTCAAGATGAAAAGAAAAATATTAGCAACCCGCACAGACTGGCAACTCGAACACCAAAAAATTGGTTTCGATTATTTTAATTTACCTTCACTTGATGGCTCAATTTACTGGTCAGAAGGAATTGCCTACGAATTTACACTCAAGCAAATTGAACAGCTTGAAGATGCGGCCAATGAGCTCCACCAAATGTGTTTAGCTGTGACAAGTGATTTGATTCAACGCGGTAATTATCCTGATTATTTCCAGATTCCAGTTGCTGCAATTGCACAAATCGAGCAGTCTTGGCGACAAAATGCGCCGATGCTATATGGACGCTTTGACTTTGCCTATGATGGGCGCAATGTCAAAATGCTGGAATACAATGCTGATACTCCCACAGGACTGTTAGAGGCATCAGTAGCACAATGGCTATGGATCGAACAAGTATCTGGGATTTCGAATCGAGATCAGTTTAACAGTATTCACGAAGACTTGATTAAGCGTTGGAGAACGATTCTACCGCGAGGAAGTCACGTGCATTTTGCAGCCTGTCAGGAGGCAGGGCGAGAGGATTGGGGTAATCTTGAATATTTGATGGATACCGCCTTTCAGGCACATCTACAGGTCTCTGAACTCTCAATGGAAAATATTGGATGGGATGGACAAGGTTTTGTTGATCTGAATAATCAACCGATTCAAAACCTATTCAAGTTATACCCTTGGGAATGGATTTGGGAAGAATCATTCTCTCAATATCTGAGTCCACAAACGAACTGGATCGAGCCATGTTGGAAAATGCTACTCTCCAATAAAGCGATTTTAGTCGAACTTTGGAAACGTTATCCAAATCATCCTCTTTTGGTTGAGACCCATCATTTTGATCCACAGCAAAAATTCTCTGGCAAATGGGTGAAAAAACCGATCTTAGCAAGGGAAGGGGCAAATATCCGAGTGTTGCAGAATGGTCAAGATCAAGGAGCTGCTTCTGGTAGTTTCTATTTTGATGACTATGATAAATATGGCTATGTGGTACAAAAATGGGTAGAGACTCCATTATTTTCAGGACAGCTACCAACGCTCGGTTTATGGATGGTCGGACATCAATGTGCTGGTATGTCTATTCGAGAAGACTGCTATGACATTATCGGCAATGATGCTCATTTTGCTGCCCATTATTTTGTGGAGTGAAAGACAAGACTTCTATCTATTTAAATCATCTACAGTTTTTATTTTTTGAAAGTAAATCTCATAATATCCTATCGTGCCCAGCGGCATGGCTGCCGCTGCTTTAGCTGTGGTATCAGGCAGGTACCATCAGCTAAATAAAGGATTTTTTTTTTACTTTTGATCCATCAAAAGTAAAGCGTAATTCAATATTCATCCTAATCACTCATACGCTATATCATCATAAAAGACAGACTTAAATCCTATGCGCTGCAACCCGTTTCATATAAGACACCAAACGAGTAAAAAATAAAACTTGCAGAAAAATGGTAAAAGCAGAAACACACCATTCGTACCACATTTCAAATGCGGTTTGCGCTAAACCAAAATATTGATAAATTCCCAATAAAACTAGCCCAAAAACAATTCCAAACACAGTATTTTGCATCAAAATAGGAAAAGACAACGCCGTGACTCGATTTAATAAATGGACACCTTGATCAGCACCATTGGCTTGATAAGTCCGTTGAATCCCAATCAGCATAATCAAAAGAGTCAATGCAGCTTCAATCCCAATAACTCGAATATCAGAATAAGGCGAATACATACCATAATAGTACACTGCACTCACCACCAATGCCGCTGCGAGATAATAGTTTTTATAATGTTGTTTACTTAGAGTGTCCTCAGCTAACTCATGTGCTAATGCTTTGGTATTCCAATAATACATCTTTATTTTTTCCAAAAAGTATAATTATTGCTGACAATTTACGTATTTACATCGAAAAGTAAAGTGAATTGATTCAATCAATTACTCATACCTCGCTAGGCTTTCTATACTTAAATTAGACGAATAATCCAGTAAAACTAGCAAAATCGAGTACAATCAATCGAAAAAAGTAAAATTGTAGGTTGTTATGACTTTGGCTACTCCCATCACTGTTATTCGTGGTCGCTTCTTAGATATTCAAAAAACTGTTGCTCAAGCAAATCAAATTGCAGATCAAGTCCGTTATCTCGAAGATGGTGTCCTCATCACGGAACAAGGCAAAATTCGCTGGTTTGGCACGTGGAACGCTGCTCAAGACCATCTTCCTGCAAACGTTGATATTCAGCATTATCCAGAACAGTTGATCATCCCAGGCATGATCGATACACACATTCACTTTCCACAAACGGAAATGGTCGGTGCTTACGGCGAACAACTTTTGAGTTGGTTAAACACTTATACGTTCCCAACTGAAATCCAGTTTAAAGACAAAGCTTATGCAAGCGAGATCGCCAAGTTTTTTGTGAATGAACTGCTTAAAAATGGCACCACCACAGCATTAGTCTTTTGTACGGTACATCCTGAATCGGTCGATGCTTTATTTAAAGCCGCACAACAGCATCAAATGCGTCTCATTGCAGGTAAAGTCATGATGGATCGTCATGCACCTGAAGCCCTGTGTGACACCGCAGACATCGGCTATGACGACTCTAAGGCACTGATCGAAAAATGGCATGGTCAGGGTCGTGCTTTATATGCCATCACACCACGTTTTGCTCCAACCTCTACACCTGAACAACTTGAAAGAGCAGGACAACTCAAAGCTGAATATCCTGATGTTTATGTACATACACATCTAAGCGAAAATAAAGATGAAATTGCATGGGTCAAAGATTTGTTCCCTAAACAAAATGGCTATCTAGATGTCTATCATCATTATGGCTTAACGGGTCAGCGTTCTGTATTTGCTCACTGCGTTCATTTAGAAGATGCTGAATGGCAATGTATGCATGAGACTGACTCCGCAATTGCGTTTTGTCCAACCTCAAATCTGTTCTTAGGCAGTGGTTTATTCCCATTGAAGAAGACATGGCAGCAACAGGTTAAAGTCGGTTTGGGAACCGACGTTGGGGCAGGGACTTCTTTTAGTCTATTGCAAACGGTCAATGAGGCTTACAAAGTACAACAGTTGCAAGGTGACAAATTATCAGCTTACGAATCGCTGTATCATGCGACCTTAGGCGGTGCAAAAGCCTTAGATCTCGATGACAAGCTGGGTAATTTTAATGTCGGTAAAGAAGCTGATTTTGTGGTGTTAAATCTCAAGCCAACAGCATTGCAACAATTACGTCAGTCTCGTGCAAAATCACTTGAAGATAGTCTATTTGCATTATTTACCATGGGGGATGATCGAAATGTCGAGGCAACCTATATCTATGGACAAAAAGCCTATAGTCAAAACTAAAATTTTAAACAAACAAAAGTTTGGATTTTTATTGTTGGCTATTGGATCTGCAGTGCTATTGAAACGTGACAGTGCATCTGCTCAAAATGAAACATTTTCTTCATCATCAAAAGGTGCATGAAATCTGATTTTGTTTTAAAATTGTCGTATTAGCTCAAGATTTCGAGGTGTTGCAGGTCAACACCTTTTTTATTTTCCCGTTTTTAATTTTTAGGAATCTACCGATGACCATTGCAATGCGCATTATGATTTCAAGTGAAGAGATTCAAGCCAAAGTCAAAGAACTTGGTGACAAAATCAATGCACACTATGCTCAAAGTGATAAAGAACTGGTATTGATTGGTTTATTGCGTGGCTCAGTCATTTTTATGGCAGATTTATGCCGTTCAATCGAAAAACCACATGAACTCGATTTTATGACTGTTTCTAGTTATGGTGGTGGGACAGTTTCAACCCGAGATGTCAAAATTTTAAAAGATCTTGATGGTGAGATTCACGGTAAAGATGTTCTTGTTGTTGAAGATATTATTGATTCAGGGAATACCTTGAGCAAAGTCGTTGAAATGCTCAAAACACGTAATCCAAACTCAATTGAACTTTGTACTTTGGTGAGCAAACCTTCACGCCGTGAGATTGATTTAGAAGTAAAATTCTTAGGTTTTGAAGTCGAAGATCGCTTTATTGTCGGTTACGGTTTAGATTTCGATCAAAAGTATCGTCACTTACCATTTATTGGTGAAATCGGTCTTTGATCAATTATGAAAGGCGCTTTGAAGCGCCTTTTTTATTCTAGCTTGTTAATCAAAGCACGATAAAGATTGCACAAAAATACGACATAACTCAGTAATCCACTACAGACAGAGTTAGGCTAAATCTAGCAGGATAGTAACAAACAAATACTATGGTAAAACAAGGAGAAAAGGTGATGTGGTCTCTCATTGTAGCGATTGTGGTCGGTTTTTTTGCAGGTTTAATTGCCCGTGCATTGCATCCTGGTGAAGATAAAGCAGGATTTATTGTTACCACCTTATTAGGGATTGCAGGTTCATTATTAGCAACCTACGGTGGCCGCTTACTTGGATTATATGGTGAAAACTCAGCGGCTGGCTTTATCGCATCAGTCATTGGTGCCATTATTATTTTATTCATCTACAATCTAGTCACCAAGAAAAGTTAGAACAAAATAAATTAAAAATGCCCAAATCATTTTATTACAATGTATTGGGCATTTTTATTTATAAACCGAGTTCTTTCCAAATCATCCGAATGTCTTCAGCACTCCGCCCGCCAACCATTTTCAGGCCATTCCCGAATATCAGCGTTGGTGTTCCTTCTATACCTAATTTTTTCCCTAATTCTAGATTGCGATCAATCGGATTAGCACAGTTTTTTTCTTTAGGCTGTACATTCTTCTGCAATAAGTTTTTCCACGCGTAAGCTTGGTTAGGATCACACCAAATCGATTTTGAGACGGTAATCGATTGTGCTTTTAATGGGTAGATAAACGTATAAATGGTGACATCATTGAGCTTATCCAGTTCAGCTTCTAATTTCTTACAATAGGGGCAATTCGGATCTGAAAAAATAGCGAGCTGCTGTTTACCATTGCCCTTTACCGTTTTTATTGCATCTTTTAAAGGTAATTGTTTCCAGTCAATTGAATTTTGCTTTAGGACCAAGTCCTTGGTCAGATTCTTTTGATCTTTTAAACGAACCATCGAACCAATAAACATATGTTGGGCATTTTCATCCAAATAAATAATCTGATTATCTAAATTTGCACTATATAGTCCTGTCATTTCTGTTGATTGAATATTGCTAACATGAATATTGGGATATTGCTGATTTAAATTATTTTTTAAGGTTTCTACATTTGCAAAAATCATTGCAGACGTGCAACTCAACAATGAAAATAAAGCGATTCTTTTTAACATGTCTCATACTCAACTCAAAATTAGCGCTATTTTAATCAGGCTTATCCTCATAAATTGCACAGCTTACTCAGTCACAACCAAAAGCCAACCAATCATCGTCACGTTTCACGTGGAACATCCGTTTTTTTAAAAGTAGTTTCAAATCACAGATAAAAAAGCTCGTTTTGGTAAGAAAATGACAAAAATTCTCACATTGTATTGATATTCATATAATAAATAAAAATCAAACTAGATCGATTGGTTTATTTTTGGAATAATCCAATCACAATCAGCAAGGCAACTTTTGTAATCTCATTCAGCGTGAATGAAAACCCATGAAATGACTTACAGAACTTTTGAAACTTCATTTTAAAGAAACAAGGATATGTTTTCCTTTGCATGATTAGTTTTAACTTCACACTATCTGACTCAATCTAGTCTTGTCTTAAAATTTAGGTACATCCATGTATAACGCGGAATTATTAGAAGAAGCCAAAACGTTTATGTTTCATATGTTGACCAAAGTGGTTGAATATGGCGGCTCAGATTTATTCATTACAGCAGATTTTCCACCGAGTATTAAACTCCAAGGTTTAATGCGTCCTTTAGGTCAGCAAATTTTAACCCCAGAAAAAACTAAGCTATTTGCATATAGCTTAATGAACGAAAAACAACGCCAAGAATTTGAAAATGAATGGGAATGTAATTTTGCAATTAACATTCCAGAAGTATCACGCTTTCGTGTAAATGTATTTAAGCAACAACTACAAATCGGCATGGTCATCCGAACTATTACGTCAGAAATACCCACCTTCCAAAAGCTCAAACTCCCAGAATCTTTGAAAAATGTCATGATGGAAAAGCGTGGCCTAATATTGGTAGTTGGAAGTACGGGATCAGGTAAATCTACGTCATTGGCAGCCATGATTGACCATCGTAATGAAAACTCAGCAGGACATATTATTACGGTCGAAGATCCAGTCGAATATGTCCATAAACATAAAAAATCAATGATTACCCACCGAGAAGTAGGTGTAGATTGCCATACTTGGCACCATGCCTTAAAAAATACATTGCGTCAGGCACCTGATGTCATTTTGATTGGTGAAATCCGTGATACTGAAACCATGGAACATGCAATTGCTTTTGCTGAAAC